>NZ_WWKH01000557.1:0-11283 GCF_009865595.1 Streptomyces sp. SID1328
CCGGCCGAGCCTGCGGAGGTCGGCGGCGTCCATGCCGCCCAGGGGGGAGGAGAGGAGCGTGATGGCGGTCTCGGCGTCCAGCCAGGGGGTTTCCGAGGCCTCGGCCTCGTCGGCTGCCCCGGCGGACCCCGCCTCCGCCTCCGCCACCGCCCGAAGCGCCGTCAGCAGGGGCGCGACGGCCGGTTCGTGGCGCAGGGGCAGGTCGTCGCCGTCGATGTCCAGAGGGACGCCCGCTGCCGTGAGGGCGCGGCGGAGAGTGGGGATGGTGAGGGAGCCCGCGCGGACGAGGATCGCCATCTCGTTCCACGGGACGCCGTCCTCCAGGTGGGCGCGGCGGACGATGTCGGCGATGTTGTCCAGCTCGGTGCCGGGGGTCGGGTAGGTGTACACCTCCACGCGGCCGCCCTCGCGGACCGCCGTCGGCTCCCGGTGGACGCGGAGCTTCGCGGCGGGGAGCTGGGACAGCGGCATGCGCTGGGTGATCCGGCGGGTCGCGGCCAGCAGGCCGGCCCCGGAGCGGCGGGAGGTGCGCAGCACCTCGACGGGCGCGGGGCGGCCGTCAGCGCGCGGGAAGGCGGCCGGGAAGTCGAGGATGCCGTTCACGTCGGCGCCCCGGAAGGTGTAGATCGACTGGTCGGGGTCGCCGAGGGCGACCAGGGTGCGCCCGCCCCCGGCCAGCGCGTGCAGCAGCCGTACCTGCGCGGGGTCGGTGTCCTGGTACTCGTCGACGTACACGGCGTCGTAGGACGCGGCGAGGCGCTCGGCGACCTCGGGGCGGTGGGCGAGGAGTACCGCGCGGTGGACGAGTTCGGCATAGTCGATGACGCCCTGGAGGTCGATCACGTCGAGGTACTCGGCGAGGAAGGCGGCGGCCGCGCGCCAGTCGGGGCGTCCGATGCGGCGCGCGAAGGCGTCCAGCGCTCCGGGCGCGAGCCCCAGCTCGCGGCTGCGCGCGAGGACCGCGCGGACCTCGTCGGCGAAGCCGCGCGTGGTCAGGCAGGCGCGCAGGTCGTCGGGCCAGCGCACATGCGTGAGCCCGAGCCGCTCCAGCTCGGGCTGCCCGGCGAGCAGCCCCCGCACGGTGACGTCCTGCTCGGGGCCGGAGAGCAGCCGCAGCGGCTCGGCGAAGCGGTCACTGTCCTGGTGGGCGCGGACCAGGGCGTAGCAATAAGAGTGGAAGGTGGTGGCGCGGGGCGCGCGGGCGGCGCCCATGCGCCGGGCCATCCGGTCGCGCAGCTCGACGGCGGCCTTGCGGCTGAAGGTCAGCACCAGGATGCGCTCGGGGTCGCCGCCGCGGGCCACGCGCGCGGCGACGGACTCCACCAGGGTCGTGGTCTTGCCGGTACCGGGCCCCGCGAGGACGAGCAGCGGACCGCTCCGGTGCTCGATCACCGCGCGCTGGGCGGCGTTCGGGCGGGGCGGCGGTGCCTGGACGGGCGGGGTGCGGAGCAGCCGGTAGGCACCACGAGGCGCCTGCCGACCCTGGGGGTGCGGCAGGCGTCCGGTGGAGGAGGTGGTGCTCACGTGGTTCGCCGGTCCTGGTGGTGCGGGTGGTCGTAGGGGCGTACAGAGGCGGGCGCCTCCGGGGCTTCCCGCCTCAACGAACGTACGTCATGTCGGGGACGTGCCCGGTGTCCCCCGTACGAGCGGATGTGGGCCGCGACCCTTGCCGGAGGCCGTCAGCCGTGGTCCGCCGGGCTCCCGTCCCAGCGGGCCTGTCTCATGTCCAGGCGCGGCAGATGTCCCTCCGCGCCGCGGGACGCCTGCTTCAGCGGGGTGCCCTCGGCCCGGTACCGGTCGAGGGCACGCAGCTCGTGGCCGGGCAGCAGCGCGCCGTCGGCCCGCACCACGCGCCACCATGGCACCGCGCCCCCGTACAGCGCCATGACCCGGCCCACCTGGCGCGGCCCGCCCTCCTCCAGCCACTCCGCGACGTCGCCGTAGGTCATCACCCGGCCCGGTGGAATCCGCTCGGCCACGTCGAGCACGCGCTCGGCGTACTCCGGAAGTTCGTCCGGGCGCCCCTCCCCGGCAGGGCTCTGCTCGCTCATCCACCCCATCCTGCCGTACGCCTACGACAATGGGACGAGGCCGGCCAGGGGTGTCCGGACGGGCCCGCACTCCGCCCAATCGCACTTTTCGCACACCCATCCACACCCTGATGCCCCCTCGCGCCCCTCAGTCGTGCCACCATCGTGCGGGCGGTGACTGGTGATACGAGACCAAGAAGAGACCATGAACAAGCAGGGTGTGCACGACGACGCGGAGGGCACCTCCGGCGCGTCCGCGCGCCCCGGCGCCTCCCACGGCCCCGCCGAGGACGCGGGCCCACGCGCGCGTGAGGGCGGTGACGCGTACGCCCCCGCGCGGGCGTACGCCCGCAGGCGTCCCTCCGACGACGTCCTGGAGGAGGTCGAGGGCGACGAACCGCTGCTCCCCGCGCGCGTGCACCGCCCCTCCGACCTCATGCGGCTCCTGGTGGGCGTGCTGGCGATCGCCCTGCTGCTCGCCATCGCCGCGTTCGCGCACGGCACCACCTCGGGGCTCGAACAGGACATCAACAAGGGCACCGGCCAGGCGCCCGACCTGCTGATCAAGATCGCGGGGCTGGTGTCCAGCATCGCCATCCTGCTGGTCCCGGTGGCCTTCGCCATCGAGCGGCTGATCAAACGCGACGGGCTGCGGATCGCGGACGGTGTCCTGGCGGCCGTCCTCGCGCACGGCGTCACCCTCGCCACCGACCTGTGGGTCGCCCGCGCCGCCCCCGACTCCATCCAGGAGGCGCTCACCCAGCCCGCGCCCGGTGACATCCACGCGCTGACCGACCCGGTGCACGGCTATCTCGCGCCGGTCATCGCCTATATGACGGCCGTCGGCATGTCCCGCAGACCCCGCTGGCGCGCGGTGCTGTGGATCGTGCTGCTGCTCGACGCGTTCTCCATGCTGGTCACCGGCTACACCACGCCGTTCGCCATCATCCTGACCGTGCTCATCGGCTGGACCGTCGCCTACGGCACCCTCTACGCAGTCGGCTCCCCCAACGTCCGCCCCACCGGCCGCACCCTGATGGCGGGCCTGCGCCACGTCGGTTTCCACCCGGTCAGCGCGGTCCGTGAGGAGGGCCCGGAGGCGGAGAACGGCGACCGGGGGCGGCGCTACTTCGTCACCCTGGAGGACGGCCCGCCGCTGGACGTCACGGTCGTCGACCGGGAGCAGCAGGCCCAGGGCTTCTTCTACCGGGCCTGGCGCAACCTCACCCTGCGCGGCTTCGCCACCCGCTCCAGCCTCCAGTCCCTCAGACAGGCCCTGGAGCAGGAGGCGCTCCTCGCCTACGCGGCCATCGCGGCCGGCGCCAACGCCCCCAAGCTGATCGCCACCTCCGAGCTGGGTCCCGACGCGGTCATCCTCGTCTACGAGCACACCGGGGGCCGCACGCTGGGCTCGCTGGCCGACGACGAGATCACCGACGAGCTGCTGCACAAGGTCTGGCACCAGGTGCGCGCGCTGCAGTCCCGGCGCATCGCGCACCGCAGGCTCGCGGGCGACGCGGTACTGGTGGATCGTTCCGGCAAGGTGATCCTGGCGGAGCTGCGCGGCGGGGAGATCGCGGCGGGCGATCTGCTGCTGCGCATGGACGTGGCCCAGATGCTCACCACGCTCGGCCTGCGGGTCGGCGCCGAGCGGGCCGTGGCCGCGGCGGTCGCGGTGCTCGGCCCGGACGCGGTGGCCGACTGCCTGCCGATGCTCCAGCCCATCGCGCTGACCCGCTCCACCCGCGCCACTCTGCGCAAGCTGGGCCGTGAGCGCGCGGAGCGGGAGCGGGAGGCGGTGCTGGAGTCGTCCCGGCTGGCCAAGCAGGCCCGGCTGGAGGCGGCGTCCGAGGAGGGCGCGGCGCCTCCTGGCAAGCCCGACAAGAAGACCGTCCGCGCCGAGCAGCGGGCCGAGAAGCGGGCCATCGACGAGGCGATCGACGAGGCCCGCGAGGAGGACCTGCTCACTCAGATCCGGCACCAGGTGCTCCGGATCAGGCCGCAGGCCCCGGTCGAGCCGGCCCGGCTGGAACGCATCCGGCCGCGCACCCTGATCAGTGTCATCGCGGGCGCGATCGGCGCGTACTTCCTGCTCACCCAGCTCACCCACATCGAGTTCGGCAAGCTGTTCGCGCAGGCCCAGTGGGGCTGGGTGGCGGCCGCCGTGGCGTTCTCCGCGCTCAGTTACGTGGCCGCCGCGATGGCGCTGCTCGGGTTCGTGCCGGAGCGGGTGCCGTTCGTGCGGACGGTGGCGGCGCAGGTCGCCGGTTCCTTCGTGAAGATCGTCGCTCCGGCGGCGGTCGGCGGTGTCGCGCTGAACACGCGGTTCCTCCAGCGGCAGGGGGTGCGGCCGGGGCTCGCGGTGGCGAGTGTGGGCGCGTCGCAGTTGTTCGGTCTCGGCTGCCACATCCTGATGCTGCTGTCCTTCGGCTACCTCACCGGCACCGAGAAGACGCCGTCGCTGTCGCCGTCCCGGACGGTCATCGCGGGTCTGCTGACGGTCGCGGTGCTGGTGCTGGTGGTGACGTCGGTGCCACTGCTGCGGAAGTTCGTCGTCACGCGCGTACGGTCGCTGTTCGCCGGGGTGGTGCCGCGCATGCTGGACGTGCTCCAGCGGCCGCAGAAGCTGGTCACCGGCATCGGCGGCATGCTGCTGCTCACCGGGTGCTTCGTGATGTGCCTGGACGCCTCGATCCGGGCGTTCGGCGACGAGACGGCGCACATCAGCATCGCCAGCGTCGCGGTGGTCTTCCTGGCGGGCAACGCGCTCGGTTCCGCGGCGCCGACGCCGGGCGGGGTCGGGGCCGTGGAGGCGACGCTGACCGTCGGTCTGATCGCGGTCGGGCTGCCCAAGGAGGTGGCGGCTCCGGCGGTGCTGCTGTTCCGGCTGCTGACGCTGTGGCTGCCGGTGCTGCCGGGGTGGCTGGCGTTCAACCACCTGACCCGCAAGGGAGCCCTGTAGGAAGCGCCGGTCCGGCCGGCCTGCCCTTACAGGGGCCCGTAGGGGCTGTCGCCCCCTGTCGCCCCCTTACTCCTTACGGCCCGTGCCCCGCGCGGAGTCGCGGGCGCGCCCTGAGGATGGCTGTATGCCGAACCCTTCCCGGTCGCGCGCGGCCGCCCTGACGACCAGTGCCGTGCTGATGGCCGCTCTGCTGGCCGGGTGCGGCGGGTCGGAGCACGGGGACCTGACGAAGCAGAAGCTTCAGTGGAAGGACTGTCCGGCCCCCTCCGAGGCGGAGGGCGGCGGCCCGGCACCGTCCCCACTGCCCGGCGGCGCGAAGTGGCAGTGCGCCACCATGCTGGCACCTTTGGACTGGGGCAGGCCCAAGGGCGACACGATCGGCATCGCCCTGATCCGCGCCAAGGCGGACGGCCCGGCGAAGGACCGGATCGGCTCGCTGGTCTTCAACTTCGGCGGGCCCGGCGGCAGCGGCGTCACCACGCTGCCCGCGTTCGGCGAGGACTACGCGGCCCTGCGCACCCGGTACGACCTGGTCAGCTTCGACCCGCGCGGGGTCGGCCGCAGTGCGCCGGTGCTGTGCGAGAGCGACGCCCAGCTCGACACGTTCTTCCAGCAGGACGCGACGCCCGACAACACCGCCGAGCAGAGGCAACTCGTCGCCCGCACAAAGAAGTTCAACGACGCGTGCGAGCAGCGGTCCAGGAAGATCCTGCCCCATGTACGCACCACCGACGCGGCCCGCGACATGGACCTGATGCGGCAGGTGCTCGGTGACGCCAAGCTGCACTACTTCGGCATCTCGTACGGCACCGAACTCGGCGGCGTGTACGCCCACTTGTTCCCACAGCACGTGGGGCGGGCCGTGTTCGACGCGGTGGTGAACCCCACCGAGACGCCCGAGGAGGGGGCGCTCAGCCAGGCGCGCGGGTTCCAGCTGGCGCTGGACAACTTCGCCGAGGACTGCACCTCCAAGGTCGAGGACTGCCCTCTCGGGGACACCGCGGACGATGTGAAGAACCGTATCGCCAAGCTGCTGAAGGACCTGGAGAAGAAGCCCATCCCCGGTATCTACCCCCGCCAGTTGACCGAGACGGCGGCGACCAACGGCATCGCGCAGGCGCTGTACTCCAAGGACTTCTGGGAGTACCTCACCGAGGGGCTCGAGCAGGCGTACGACGGGGACGGCAGGGTGCTGATGCTGCTGTCCGACTCGCTGAACGGACGGTCGGAGAACGGCGAGTACAGCAACATCGCCCCGGCCAACGTCGCCATCAACTGCTCGGACGAGAAGCCCCGTTACACCCCGGCCTACATCCAGTCCAAGCTCCCCGGCTTCCGCGGGGCCTCCCCCGTCTTCGGTGACTACCTCGCCTGGGGCATGGCCAGCTGCACCGACTGGGCCGTCCCCGGCGCCGCCGACCACCCCGACGTCCACGCCCCCGGCTCCGCCCCCATCCTCGTCGTCGGCAACACCGGCGACCCCGCGACCCCCTACGCGGGCGCCCGCGCCATGGCCGACGCCCTCGGCAAGGGGGTCGCCGTCGAACTCACGTACAAGGGCCAGGGACACGGGGCATACGACAGCAAGAACAAGTGCGTCCAGCAGGCGGTCAACGACTATCTGCTGGCCGGCAAAGTCCCGAAGCCCGACACGGTGTGCACCTGACGGCCGCCCTACGACGGCTCGCTACGACTCTCCGGCACGCCCGGCGTGGGCCCGGTGAGCCGGGCGACATCGACGCCCCGCGCTCGCAGATACGTCTCCGCATGGTCCGCCAGACGCCGGAAGCGCGGCCAGGTCGGCATTCCCGCCACCTGCGCGTCCCGGTACTCGAGGAACGCCCTGCCCGCGTACTTCAGCCTGACCAGCGGCACCGCCCACAAATCGAGGACGTCCTTCTCACTCACGTACCCCTTGTGGCAGTAGAGCCCCACGACGTCGAAGGCCGCGAGCGCCCGATTGACGACGGCGTACTCCTCCCCGCTCAGCTCCTCCACCCGCACCCCCCGCTCGTACATCAGGAACACCGTCCGCCTGCCGTGCTGCAACTCCGGACTGATCAGCGACTCGTGCAGCTTGAGCAGCGCGTCCCTGCGGTCCTTCCGCCGGGCCACATACAGCGACAGCACACTGATGACCACAGCGGCCACCGAAATGACAACCGACGCACCCTCACCGTCCACGCGCAGCTCCCCCACTCCCCCGTCAGCCCCGTCCAGGGCTGCCCATCCCCGCCGAGACGCAAACAGACGCCTTCCCAGCAGGCCCCACCCCGCGTCGATCGGGCGCGGAGCGACGCCGAGCACGAGGTTCTCCAGGGCCCGGGGTGCGGGGCCGAACCGGGCGAGGTGGATCTCGGCGACCTCAGGTGATTTCGGGTCCGCCGACGTTCACGGTCAGGCCGCCGAACTCGCGCAGGAAGGTCTCTGCGGTGTCGTGCAGGGCAAGCCCGAGGGGTTCGAACATGGATCTCCAGCGACCCGTGCCGACCCTGCGTCCAGGCGCCCACCCGGCCGCCTTGAACACCTCGGCGGCCGGCAACACGGCGAAGGCCCACGGCCCCGGATGATCGGGGGCCGTGGGCCTTCGGGGCCGGAACGGATCAGTACACCGGCTTGCTCGGCTCGATCTGGTTGACCCAGCCGATCACGCCGCCGCCCACGTGGACCGCGTCAGCGAAGCCCGCGGACTTCAGGACGGCCAGGACCTCCGCGCTGCGGACGCCCGTCTTGCAGTGGAGGACGATGCGCCTGTCGTGCGGGAGGGACTCCAGGGCGGTGCCCATGAGGAACTCGTTCTTCGGGATCAGCTTGGCGCCGGGGATGGAGACGATCTCGTACTCGTTCTGCTCGCGGACGTCGATGATCTCGATGTTCTCGCCGTCGTCGATCCACTCCTTGAGCTGCTTGGGAGTGATCGTGGAGCCGGCCGCGGCCTGCTGGGCCTCCTCGGAGACGACGCCGCAGAACGCCTCGTAGTCGATCAGCTCGGTGACCGTGGGGTTCTCGCCGCAGACCGCGCAGTCGGGGTCCTTGCGGACCTTGACCTGGCGGTACTGCATCTCCAGGGCGTCGTAGATCATCAGGCGGCCGACCAGCGGGTCACCGATGCCCGCGAGCAGCTTGATCGCCTCGTTGACCTGGATCGACCCGATCGACGCGCACAGCACACCGAGCACGCCGCCCTCGGCGCAGGAGGGGACCATGCCGGGCGGCGGGGGCTCCGGGTAGAGGCAGCGGTAGCAGGGGCCGTGCTCGGACCAGAAGACGGACGCCTGGCCGTCGAAGCGGTAGATCGAGCCCCACACGTACGGCTTGTTCAGCAGCACGCACGCGTCGTTGACCAGGTACCGGGTGGCGAAGTTGTCCGTGCCGTCGACGATCAGGTCGTACTGGCCGAAGATCTCCATCACGTTCTCGGCCTCGAGCCGTTCCTCGTGCAGGACCACGTCCACGTACGGGTTGATGCCCTTGACCGTGTCCCGCGCGGACTCCGCCTTCGAGCGGCCGATGTCCGCCTGGCTGTGGATGATCTGCCGCTGGAGGTTGGACTCGTCGACCTCGTCGAACTCCACGATGCCGAGCGTGCCGACACCGGCCGCCGCGAGGTACATCAGCGCGGGGGAACCCAGGCCGCCGGCGCCCACACAGAGCACCTTGGCGTTCTTCAGCCGCTTCTGCCCTTCCATCCCCACATCCGGGATGATCAGGTGGCGGGAGTACCGGCGGACCTCGTCTACGGTGAGCTCGGAAGCGGGCTCGACCAGGGGTGGCAGCGACACGGGGACTCCGTTGGTCGGTCGATCACTACGGGTTGTTCTTCCCGTAACACTGCCACGGCCTTCTTCATTCCGAGACACCCGTTCCGACCCGCGAGACGAATTCGTCCCAGTGGCCGGGCATGGTCTCCCAAGGATTGGCCCGGCCGCCGTGGTCCGTGCGGTCGGTGAGGTAGACCGTCCCGGCGCCCTGCCAGCGCGCGATGCGCAGCGCCTCCTCCAGATGGCCGCGCGGCACCCCGTGCACGAAGTGGCAGAAGCGGTCGGCCGGATAGTCGGCGGTCCACTCGGCCACCTGCGACCAGCGGTAGTCGGCCCAGGAGCCCCGGAAGGTCACCAACTGGTCGGCGTTCTCCGCGTACCCCGGACAGGGGTGCTCCCCGTGGCCGAGCACGACGTGGGTGTCCCCGGCGAGCGCGCGCAGCGTGGTGATCACCCGCCGGACCTCGGGCAGTTCCGTCCGGTCACCGGGACAGCGTTCCAGCAGGAAGCCGTCGACGCGGTACCAGTCGAGGTGGCGGTGCGCGTCGGTGACCAGGTCGGCGAAGGGGCGCATGCCGTGCGCGAGATCCAGGTGGCCCAGGACACGGACCCCGCCGCCCTGCAGCCGGCCCGCCGCCGCCAGGCAGTGCGGGTCGGGGCGGACGCCCGGCCCGGCGGCGACATTGAGCACCACCCAGTCCAACGGCGTTCCGGGACGCGCCAGTTCGGCCCACTGGGCGGGCGCGGTCAGCGGGTGCGCGTAGTCGGGGACGCCGATCGCGGTACGTACGCCGGTGACGGCGGGCGCGCTGGTCAGATGCGGCATGCCGCCTCCATCCAGATGTCCGCGAGGGACTCCTCCAGATTGATCCGGGGCCGCCAGCCGAGCCGGTCGCGGGCGGTGCGCACATCGGCCTGCTGCCAGCTCCCGCAGCCGTCCGGGTAGGGGTACGCGACCGGCACCGCGTGGTCCAGGTCACCGCGCGGATGCGCGATCTGCCCCCGCAACGGGCCGGGAGGCGCGTCGAGCTCGTTGAGCGCGCCGCCGTACCCGGCGACCCGCGCGAGGACCGTGGCCGCGTCACGCAGCCGTACGGCACGGCCGGAGCCGATGTTGATCACGCCCTGTGCGGCGGACAGTGAGGCGGCGTGCACGGCGCGGGCGACATCGCGTACGTCGACGAAGTCGCGCTGGACGCCGAGCCCGGCGAGCTTGAGTTCGCCGTCGCCCGCCTGCATGGCGCGGCGCATGGCCTCGGCGAGCCTCCCCAGGGGCGACCCCGCCGGGGTGCCGGGTCCGGCGGGCGAGAAGACGCGCAGCACCACGGCGTCCAGGCCGGAGCCGAGGACCAGTTCGGTCGCGGCGAGCTTGC
Organism: Streptomyces sp. SID1328; assembly: GCF_009865595.1. Classification (NCBI taxonomy): domain Bacteria; kingdom Bacillati; phylum Actinomycetota; class Actinomycetes; order Kitasatosporales; family Streptomycetaceae; genus Streptomyces; species Streptomyces sp. SID1328. The sequence continues at coordinate 10,127 of NZ_WWKH01000557.1, forward strand.
TGACCCCGTAGGGGCCGCCCGGCCGGGGTACGGCGTCCTCGGCCGTGGAGGAGCCGGGCTGGCTCGGCCCGTACTCGGAGCCGCAGCCGATCTGCACCAGCCGGGCCCCGCAGCCGCTGCGCCGCAGCGCCTCGCAGACGGTGGCCACGGCGACGGTGTTGTGCCGGGTGAGGTCGCGGGCGCCGCCCCGGGTGGCACCGGCGCAGTTGACGACCACGCCGGGGTGCACGGCGTCCAGGAACCGGGTGAGCGCGCCGGGGCTGCCGGTGGCGAGGTCGAAGCGGACGTCGGCGTCGTCGCCCCGGCCGAGCGCGGTGAGCTGCACGGCGGGGTCGGCGAGGAGGCGGTCGGCGACGAAACGGCCGATGTACCCGTTGGCTCCGATCAGCAGGACCCTCATAGAGCGGCCCCCGAGGTGTGCGCCGCGGCTGCTCCCACGGACCCGGCGACTGCGGTGACTCCGTGTCGGGAGGTGGTCATCTGGTGTTCTCCTTCTCAGGGATGCAGGTCTCAGGGATGGAGGGGGGAGAGGGCGGGGCGGCGGTGGGGCGCCGGTGCCGTGGGGGTGAAGCGGGGCGCGGGTGCCTCACTCCGGGCCCCCCAGGGGCGCGTGGGCCGAGGCACGGGTGAGGGTGCGCAGGGCGTGGGCCAGGAGGACCAGGGCCGCGCAGCCGCAGCTCAGGGCCGGGATCACCGCCACCCCCACGGGGTCGACCAGCGTGGTCACCGGCACGGCGAGGAAGCCGCAGTCGGGGAGCCGCCCGCTCAGCACCAGCGCCGGCGCCGCCACCTCGGCTGCCACCGCCGCGCCCAGGATCACGGCCGGCGCGTGCCGGTGCCGGTGGGCGGTGAGGAGGCGGGCGAGGAACAGCAGGGCGCCCAGGGTGAGGGCCTGCGGGTAGGCCGGGTCCTCGTGCAGCACGGCGCCGGTGAGGGCGAGCAGGCCGGTCAGGGCGGCCAGGTACAGCGCGACGACGCCGAGCAGCAGGGGGCGCGCCCCGGAGGTGAAGTCCTCCAGGCCCCGGCTGCCCGCGAGCCGTCGGCGGGCGCCGAGGTCGAGCAGGTGGGCGCACCAGGCGGCGGGGGCACAGGCCAGGGCGAGGGCCAGTACGGGCGCGGTGGCGGCGGGCCAGGAGCCGTCCGGGGCGCCGGTGGGC
>NZ_WWKH01000558.1:0-22996 GCF_009865595.1 Streptomyces sp. SID1328
GTCGAAGGACATGACGCGGGCGAACAGGGCGTCCTTGTTGCCGAAGTACTTCACCACCAGCGGCGGGCTGACCCCGGCCCGCTCCGCGACGGCCTTGAGGGTGATGTCTGCGTGCGCGTGCCGGGCCAGGAGGTGCCGGGCGGCCTTGAGGATGGCCGCCTTGGTCGCCTCGGCGTCCCGGCGCACGGGAGCGGGTGCGGTGGTCACGCCTCCTCCAGGGCACGGGCCGCCGCGGTGGCGCCCTCGGCGCGGGGGGTGCCGTCGGGGGTGCCGTCACCGGGGATGGTGAGTGCGGCCGCGCAGGCGGCCAGCGCGACGGCACCGGCCATGGCGAAGGCCATCAGATACCCGTGCAGCGTGGGCACCGGCAGCCCGCCGACGAGGCTGGTGTGGTGGACCAGTACGGCGGCGACGGCGGCGCTGGAGACTGCCTGGCCGATGGTCCGCATCAGGACGTTGACGCCGTTGGCGGACGCGGTCTGGGCGGCCGGTACCGCGCGCAGGATCAGGGTGGGCAGCGCGGAGTAGGCGAGGGTGGTGCCGGTGGCCACCACGGTCGCGCCGAGGATGATCATCCAGAGGTCGCGGCTGTCGGCGATGCGCAGTGCGTAGCCGCAGGCGATGACCGCGGCGCCGAGGGCGAGGGTGATCCGGGGCCCGCGCCGGGCGGAGATCCGGGCGGACAGCGGCGAGAAGAGCAGCATGGTCACGCCGCCGGGCAGCAGGCAGAGGCCGGTGGCGACGATGGACAGCCCGAGCCCGTAGCCGCTGGCCTCGGGCGCCTGGACGAGCTGGGCGGTGACGAGCGAGTTGGCGTAGAACGCGAAGCCGGTGAGCAGGGCCGCCACATGGGACAGGCCCACCCTCGGCCGGGTCACCAGCCGCAGGTCGACCAGCGGCCGGGCGGTCCGGAGCTGCTGGCGCCACCACAGGGCGAGCACCACGGCGAAGGCGGCGAACAGCCCGAGGACGGCGGGGCTCGTCCAGCCCCACTGGCCGCCCTGGGAGACGGCGAGCAGCAGGGCCACCAGCGCGACGGCCAGACCCAGCGCGCCGACCACGTCGAACCGGCCGGCCTCGCGCACCGGCGACTCCCGGACCGCCCACCAGGTGGCCGCGACTCCGAGCACCCCCAGGGCGCTGGTCAGCCAGAACATGGTGTGCCAGTCGGCGTACTGCACGACGAGCGCGGCCAGCGGCAGGCCGAGAGCGGCGCCGATGCCGACGGTGGAGCTCATCAGCGCGACCGCCGATCCCCGCCGCTGGGGCGGGAGTTCGTCGCGCAGGATGCTGATGGACAGCGGGACGACAGAGGCGGCGGCGCCCTGGAGGGCGCGGGCGGTGATGAGCACGGTGATGTCGGAGGACAGCGCGCACAACACCGAGCCGACGGTCATCAGGGCGAGCGCGGAGGTCAGCACCCTGCGCTTGCCGTACATGTCACCGGCGCGGCCGAGGACCGGGGTGAGCACGGCGCCGGAGAGCAGGGTGGCGGTGACCATCCAGGAGACGGCGGCCGGTGACGATCCCGTGAGCCGGGGCAGGTCCGGCAGGAGCGGGACGACCACGGTCTGCATGACCGCCATGAGGATGCCGCCCGACGCCAGCACGGGGATGGTGAGGCGCTCCCGCAGCCGGGGCGGCGCCGCGAGGGTGCCGGACGGCTCGGGTATGGGGGCGGAGGGGTCCATCGACGCTCCTGCGGGGGAATGTGCGTGACTGGTGAATAGCCATTCACTCTATCCGGTGAATGACCATTCACCAACCGGTACCCGCCCCCTGAGCTGGGGCGCAGGGGTCAGCGGGAGCGGCCGGGGGTGCGCGCGGCGTGCAGGGCGCGGGCGGCGCGGGGGCCGAGCCAGCGCTTGAGCCGGCGCAGCGGTTCGAGCTGTCCGGCTGCCTTGTCGAGGCCGTAGTAGAGCTGGGGCGGCACGAAGGGCAGCAGCGGGGAATGGCGCTGGCCGAGCAGGGCGAACATGCGGTGCGGGGGCAGTTCGATGTAGCGGGGCAGGCTCTCGTACCAGCGGGCGCTGTAGCGGGCGGCGCTCTGCGCGGACAGCAGCTCGGAGCGGCGTCGCTTCTCATAGGCGGCGAGGGCGCCGGGCAGGGCGGGGTGCTCGCGCAGGGCGGTGGCCAGGCACATGGCGTCCTCCAGGGCGAGGGTGGTGCCCGCGCCGATGGAGTAGTGGGTGGTGTGGGCGGCGTCGCCGAGCAGGACGAGGCCGTCGTGGTGCCAGGTGCGGTTGGTGAGGGTGCGGAAGTTCAGCCAGGGGACGCTGGTGCCGTCGGACGCGCGGCCGATGAGGGGGTGGCCGTCGAGGAGGTCGGCGAAGAGGTGCTCCAGCAGGGCGAGCCCGTCGCCCTCGTCGGCGCTGTGCAGGCCGAGGCCGGTGAGGGTCTCGGGCGAGCACTCGATGACGCAGGTGCTGTGCCCGGTGTCGTAGGGGTAGCCGTAGGCCCAGATCCAGCCGTGCGCGGTCTCGACGAAGGCGAAGGTGAAGGCGTCGAAGACCTTGGTGGTGCCGAGCCAGAGGAAGTGGTTGCGGCCGTGGGTGACATGGGTGCCGAACGCCTCCACGTACCGGGTGCGCAGGGCGCTGCCGATGCCGTCGGCGGCCACCACCAGGTCGGCCCCGGCCGGGGGTTCGGTGATCTCGCTCGTGAACTCCAGCCGTACGCCCAGGGTTCGGGCGCGCTCGGCGAGCAGTTCGAGGAGACGGTGGCGGCCGATGCCAAAGCCCTGGTCGCCGGGCTGGCGGGTGCTCGAGTCCCGCACATGGGCGACACCTTCGTGCCAGTGGACCGAGTTGCGTGCGATGCCGTCCGCCGACTCGGGGTCGTGGGCGCGGAGCCGGTCCATCAGGCCCTGCCAGTAGGTGACGCCCCAGCCGTACGTGGAGCCCTCGGGGGCGCGTTCATGGACGGTGATGTCGTGGGACGGGTTCTGCCGCTTGAGCAGGATGGCGAGGTACAGGCCGGCTGGCCCGCCCCCGACGCAGACGACCTTCACGCGCACACCCCTGGAAGTCACCGGACGTAGTCGATCGGCCTCGCAGGGTAGCAGCGTCCGGGTGTGGCCGGAGCCGGAACATCCGGCGGTGGCCGGTCAGCCGGTGGCGGTACGGCACTCCGGGTGGCCCCAGCCCTGCGCGTTCTTGGCGATGGACTCGCCGGCGGCGTAGGAGCGGCCGCAGAGGCAGCGGCCGGCGAACTTGGCCTTGATGGTCCGCGAGGAGGCGGAACCGGAGGCGCCGGTGGTCCGCCGGGGCGACTTGCGGCGGGCGGAGGGGGCCGGGGTGTCGGGCGAGGGAGGCGGCTCGGGCGAGCCGTGGGCGCTGCCCGCGGCCTCCTGCACCACGGCGGCCTGGCTGGCGGCGCGGTCGGCGAAGTCGTTCAGCGGGTCGCCGTCGACCTGGTGGGCGGGGACGTACCGGAACTCCACCGAGCGGCCGTCGAGCAGCGCGTCGATACGGACCACCAGGTCCTGGTTGGCGACCGGCTTGCCGGCGGCGGTCTTCCAGCCGTTGCGCTTCCAGCCGGGCAGCCAGGTGGTGACGGCCTTCATCGCGTACTGGGAGTCCATCCGGACCTCCAGCGGCACGTCCGGCTCGACGGCGGTCAACAGCCTTTCCAGCGCGGTGAGTTCGGCGACGTTGTTGGTGGCCCGGCCGAGCGGGCCCGACTCCCAGCGGGCCGGGGTCCGCTCGTCGTCGCCGGAGACCACCCACGCCCATCCGGCCGGTCCGGGGTTTCCCTTCGAAGCCCCGTCGCACGCGGCCACCACACGTTCACGCATGTGCCCGATCATGCCATGGCCGCGCGCGGGGTCCGAGCGGCCGGGTCAGGCGTCCTTGAAGTCGGGCATGCCGCCCTCCGTCGTGGTGACGTCGATCACCGAGAAGCTCGCGCCCTGCGGGTCGGTGAGGGCGGCGAACCGGCCGAAGGGGCTGGTCATCGGGCCGAACCGGAGCACGGCACCGTGCTCGGTGGCGCGGGCCACGGCCGCGTCGCAGTCGTCGACGGTGAAGTAGACGTTGACGTAGGACGGGACCTCAGGCGGGAACTCCTCCCCCATCCGCATCCGGCCGAGCACCGGGTCGGCGCCCAGGTCGAAGAGGCGGAAGTCGACGTGCTCGTCCGCCATGTCCTTCATCCGGTACGGGAAGACGGCCGACAGGAACGCGTCCGCCTTCTCCGGCTCGCGGGTGTACAGCTCCGACCAGCAGTAGGCGCCGGGCTGGGCCACCGCCTCGAAGCCCTCGTGGGCGTCGCCCTGCCAGATGCCGAACACCGCGCCGCTGGGCTCGCGGGCGATCGCCATCGTGCCGAAGTCACCGACCCGCATCGGCTCCATCAGCACCTCGCCGCCGTTCTCCTCGACCTTCGCGGCGGTGGCGGCGGCGTCCGGCGAGGCGAAGTAGAGACACCACTGCGACGTGCTCTCCTGGCCGGGCATGGGCGGGACGATGGCGGCGACGGCCTTGCCGTCCGCGTACGCCTGGGTGTAGTTGCCGTACTCGGACGACGATTCGCCGAAGGTCCAGCCGAGGACGTCGCCGTAGAACCGCTTGGCGCCCTCCAGGTCGGTGAACATCGCGTCGGCCCAGCAGGGCGTTCCTTCGGACTGCACGGCCATGGTCGGCCCTCTCGTGTTGATGGTTCGTCCCGGATTGTCACGTTAGCCACTGGGCGAGCGGGACGCTCGGGGACGGTGTGGTCCGGTTTTTTTCGGTCGACAGCGGGGCACGCCGGCCCTTGGACGGGGCCGGTGAGCACCCGGAAGATGCGTGACGGTGAACCTCGGCATCGACGCCCCGCTGGTGGAGCGCCAGGTGGCGCGGCGGTTTCCCGCGTGAGCGGAACTGCCGGTGACGCGCCTGAGGTCGTCCGGCACCCCCTACTACTGGCGCACCCACCCGGTCCTGGCGGAGAACGCCCGGCACACGAGCGGCGACGTGCTCGCCGAGAGCGCGTGACCGGGCATCGGTTCCCCTCACTCGCCCGCGTACGCCTTCTCCAGGGCGGCGAGGTCGAGCTTGCCCATCTTCATCATGGCGCCGAAGGCACGGGCGGCCTTCTGCGGGTCGGGGTCGCTGGTCATCTCGAGCAGCCGCTCGGGGCAGACCTGCCAGGAGACGCCGTACTTGTCCTTGAGCCAGCCGCAGGGGCCGCCCTCGCCACCGTCCTCGGTCAGCCGGGTCCAGTAGTGGTCGACCTCCCGCTGGTCGGCGCAGCGGATCATGAACGAGACGGCCTCGCTGAAGGTGAACTCGGGGCCGCCGTTGAGGGCGACGAACTTCTGGCCGTTGGCGGTGAACTCGACGGTGAGCACGGTCCCGGCCTCACCGGGGCCCGCCTCGCTCCAGTGGGTGATCCGGCCGATGCCGGAGTCCTTGAAGACGGAGACGTAGTAGTGCGCCGCCTCCTCGGCCTGGCCGTCGAACCAGAGACATGTGGTGAAACCACCGTGGGACATGGGGACCTCCTGTACGGGTCGCGGCGCCGGTCGCGCGCTCACCTGTACCGACCGGGCCCCGGTCCCGGACTCATCGGTCACGGGCCGATAAGATCGAGCCATGTCGGCGATTTCGAGCCAGGTCGAAATTCGTCTGCATGCGTCGCGTGACCGGGGGTACCCGGCCCGTGAGAGAAGACGTGCATGGGGCGGGGTTTTCCGGGTAGCCGGGGACCACGCGGCAACCGTGGCCTCGGGGAACCAGGGCCCACGGGAGCAGTCGTCGAACCGTGACTTACGTGGGAGAGGTTAATGGACACCGCCGTCGGCATCCGGTCGCAAGCAGAGGTCGCGGACAAGGCCGCGCAGGACATGACGGACGAGGAGACCCTTCCTGGTATCGCGGACCCCGCGTCCGTCGCCCCGAGGGACGCGCGGGCGCTGTCCCGCCAGTTCTTCCGCCGGCTGGCGGAGCTGGAAGAGGGCACGCACGAATACCAGTACGCGCGCAACACCCTGATCGAGATGAACATGTCGCTGGTGCGCTTCGCCGCCGGGCGTTTCCGGGGCCGGGGCGACGACATGGAGGACATCGTCCAGACCGGCATGATCGGCCTGATCAAGGCGATCGACCGGTTCGAGATCTCGCGCGAGGTGGAGTTCACGTCCTTCGCGCTGCCCTACATCGTGGGTGAGATCAAGCGTTTCTTCCGTGACACCACCTGGGCGGTGCACGTGCCGCGCCGGCTCCAGGAGCTGCGCGTGGAGCTGGCCAAGGCCCGCGAGGAGCTGTCGAGCCGGCTGGACCGCGACCCGACCGTGGCCGAGCTGGCCACGCTCATGAACATCACCGAGCAGCAGGTCGTCGAGGGCCAGCTCGCCTCGAACGGCTACAACTCCAGCTCGCTGGACGCCGCCCTCACCGGCGACGGCCGCGAGGACGGCGAGGCGGTCCTGGCGGACTTCATCGGCGTCGAGGAGGAGGGCCTGCAGCTGGTGGAGGACTTCCACGCCCTCGCCCCGCTGATGGCCGAGCTGAGCGACCGCGACCGGCAGATCATCCACATGCGGTTCGTGGAAGAGGCCACCCAGGCCGAGATCGGCGAGAAGCTGGGCTGCTCGCAGATGCACGTCTCCCGCCTGATCAAGCGCATCATCGCGCGGCTGCGCCAGGGCATGCTGGGCGAGCTGGGCTGCGCCTGAGCATCAGACTCCGACCCCTTGACGTGGAAAAGGGCGGTCCGGTTCGGCCGGGCCGCCCTTCTTCATGCCTTCTTCCACCGCAGCCGGATGCGTGAAGGCGGGTTTCCGGACACACGAAGACGCCGACCGGATCGCGGTCGGCGTTCATTCCTCCGAGGGGTGTGAAGCGGTTCGCTCAGCCGTCCAGCCGGATCAGGGCGCGCACCCGCTTCCCCACCGGTACGCGGTCCACGGTGATCTCCGAGGCGACCGCGCGCACGATCTCCAGACCGTGATGGCCCACCCGCTCGGGGTCCTTGGGGAAGAAGCGCGGCAGCGCCACGCTGCTGTCGTACACCGAGACGCTGACCGCGCTGTCGGTGCCCTCCAGCTCCAGGATGTACGGGCCCCCGCTGTGCCGGTCGGCGTTGGTGACCAGCTCGCTGACGACCAGCAGCAGTTCCCCGCCCGTGCGGCTGTCCACGGTGGCGCACCACTCGGTCCGCAGTTGCTCCAGGAAGCGCCCGGCGAAGGCCCGCGCCTCCGCGATGCATCCTGGTTCCCCGGTGTAGTGCGCCGCACGCCGAAGGGGTTCCACGGGTACGTCGAAACCACTCGGTATCACTGCCACTGCCACGCCCAGGTGTTCGGTCATGGTGTCTCTCTCGAAATGCCCGGTACGGCCGGTCGCCTGTTGCCTGTGATGCTCGTACCCCGACTCGGCCGACGCATTCCACCCAATGCCTTACCTGTGTGCGGACCTCTTCCGGGCACGTCGCGGCCGGACCGGCCCTGCGGTTTCGCGCTCAGGCCACGGGGACGACGAAGGCGGGGACGGTGCGCTGCATGCGCAGGGCGTCGATCGACTCGGCGAGGAGTTCGTACTCCGTGGTGTCGTCGCTCGCGGCGATCCGCACCAGGCGTCCGCCGGCCAGTTCGTCCGCGACCAGTTCCTGCCGGGCGTCGTCGGAACACCAGGCCCGCAGCAGGGTGGGGACGTCGGCCACGGTGTCCGGGACGGGGACGAGGGCGCCCGCCGGGATCTTCTCGCCCTCGGGACTGGGGTCCAGCCGTTCGGCGATCCAGGAGGCGCGGTCCCGCAGCCACCACAGGGCGAGCGCGAGGGTGGGCGCGCGGTAGGTGCCGAGCGGTACGCCTACCCGCTGACCGCCGCAGATCCCGTACGCGGTGACATGGCACAGGAATTCATCGTGCACGATCACTCCCCCGTTGCCTCGCCGGTGTGCCGACCGGTCCCTCTCTTATCCGTGCGGCTCCTGTGCGGTGAAGTGCCCCTGGCATTTTGAGTATCGCCACAATGGAAACACTGTCACCATGTCTTTCCGGCCACTCTCCTGGCATATGCGATGCCCCGATTCTGGCCGAATCATGTAAGGCGCGGGACCGCCCCGCATTAGTTGGCGGATTATCGACCGTGGGGGACGCACCGAGGCCCTGCCTGCCAGCCCTTACAAGGCAAGAGCCCAGGGGCGGGGCTCCCCTGGGCTCTGTTGCGGCTCCGCGGGCGGGGGTGGCAGGAATTCAGCGCCGACCGCACCGGAATACGCGGAGAAATTGTGAAGGCGGAAAAAACTTCCGCCTTCCGCCGCTACCGCTCCGGCGAGTTCAAGTCTGCACGGCGGCGTCGATTCGGGCCACGTCATCCGCGTCGAATTCCAGATTCCGGATGGCGCCGACGCTGTCTTCCAGTTGCTTGGTGCTGCTCGCCCCGACAAGAGCGGAAGTAATCCGTCCGCCCCTCAGCACCCAGGCGAGCGCCATTTGAGCCAGGGTCTGGCCGCGCGAGGCGGCGATCTCGTTCAGGGCACGCAGCCGGCCGACGAGGTCCTCGGTGACGGCGTCGGACCGGAGGAACGGGCTGTCGCCCGCCGCGCGGGAGTCCTCGGGGATGCCGTCGAGGTACCGGCCGGTGAGCAGGCCCTGCTCCAGCGGGGAGTAGACGATCGAGCCGACCTGAAGTTCGTCCAGGGTGTCCAGCAGCCCCTCCTCCTCCGGGCGCCGGTCCAGGATGGAGTACCGCGGCTGATGGATGAGGAGCGGAGTGCCCAGCTCGCCCAGGATGCGTGCCGCCTCGCGGGTCTGCTCGGCGGAGTAGTTGGAGACGCCGACGTAGAGCGCCTTGCCCTGCTGGACCGCCGAGTGCAGCGCGCCCATGGTCTCCTCGAGCGGGGTCTCGGGGTCGAAGCGGTGCGAGTAGAAGATGTCGACGTGATCCAGGCCCATCCGCGTCAGGCTCTGGTCGAGCGAGGACAGCACGGACTTGCGCGAGCCCCACTCCCCGTACGGGCCGGGCCACATCAGATAACCGGCCTTGGTGGAGATGACCAGTTCGTCACGGTAGGGCGTGAAGTCGGCCTTCAGCGCCTCGCCGAGCGCGGACTCGGCGGCGCCGGGCGGCGGGCCGTAGTTGTTGGCCAGGTCGAAGTGGGTGATCCCGAGGTCGAAGGCGCGGCGCAGGATCGCGCGCTGGGTCTCCACCGGCCGGTCGGGGCCGAAGTTGTGCCACAGGCCGAGCGACAGCACGGGGAGCTTCAGTCCGCTGCGTCCGGAGCGCCGGTAGGGCAGGTCGGCGTAGCGGTCGGGGTGGGCGGTGTACAACGCGACTCCATAAAGGGTTGGCACACGGTCTTCGCGACGCCGGACACGGCGGTGTCCCGGCAGCCTCCCCCAACTCTTCCCCGGAGCGCGGTCAGTGGTCCAACAGAAGAATCCGATGGATTTCAGCGGCTAGGCTTCTCAATCATGGAACTGCGTCATCTCCAGCACTTCGTCGCGGTCGCCGAGGACCAGCACTTCACCCGTGCCGCCGAGCGGCTGATGGTGTCCCAGTCGGGACTCTCGGCGTCGATCCGCGCCCTGGAACGGGAACTGCGGGCGCCGCTGTTCGTGCGCACCACGCGCCGGGTGACGCTGACGGAGGCCGGGCGGGCGCTGCTGGTGGAGGCCGAACGCATCCTCGCGCAGGTGCGTTCCGCGCACGAGGCGGTGGCCGCGGTGCATGGCCGCGTCCCGCACCGGGTCGAGGCCCAGGACGCGCACGGTGCCGGCGTCCGGGGTGCGGTATCCCTCGCAGGTCTCGACCGTGGTCGTCTTGCCGGCGCCGTTGGGACCGAGTACGGCGGTCACGCCCGGCCGGGCCTCCAGGTCGAGGCCGTCCACCGCGGTCTTCCGCCCGTACCGCTTCACCAGGGCCTGGACCTGGACCACGGGGTCACTATGCATGGGTCCAGAGTCTAGGGAGGCGCGGCGGGGCTCAGGCGTGGGGGTGCTGGAAACCGGCCTCGCGGGGGCGGTGCAGCGGGAGCCAGTGCTCGGCGTAGGCCACCGCGTCCGCGACCGGGAACAGCCGGGCCCCGGCCGCGCCGACCCGGCCCCGCAGGACCGGGCGGTCCCGCTCGAAGTCGTGGCCCAGTTCGTCGAAGCGGTCGGAGGTGATGGACACCTCGGTCACTGTCTCCCAACCGCCGGGGCCGGGCCGCCCGACCTCCGCCATCGGCGCGGGTATCCGGTATTCGGCCAGGTGGAAGCTGGTGCAGGCGTGGTAGCCCGCGCCCAGCAGCAGCACCCGGGCGCCGAGCCGCTCGAGGCGGGCCAGCGGGCTGTGCTCACCGAGCCGGCAGTCCGGGGCGTGGCCGTGGGTGATCTCGGCGGCGCGCGGGCCGAGCGCGGCGAACGAGGTCTGCGGGTGTGCGCTGCGCCGGGCGCCGGGCCAGGTGCGCACGGTCTCCGGGACGACCCCGACCCCGCGCGAGGGGGTGGTGCGGGGATCGTAGCGGGGCATGGTGGCCCGTACCGTCTCCCACCACTCGGGCGGCACCGGGGGCGCCCGCCACAGCTCGGGGTCGGAGAGGTCGGCGGACTGGGTGGGGACGACCAGGGTGCCGTCCGGGCCGAGGGCGTCGAGGAGGCCCTGGACGACGGCGACGGCACCGCCGTTCACCCACCCGAGGGAACTCAGCGAGGAGTGCACGAGCAGGGTCTCCCCGGGCTCCACACCCAGCTCGAGGAGCTGTTCGGCGAGGGTGGAACGGGTGACCAGGGGGCCTGCTGGGACGGGGGTCGGCATGGCCCGGAGTCTGCCCGGCCGAGGTGCCGGACGCCAGCGGTTTTGCCTGGTGAGGGGTGCCACGAGCGGCGTCCCGGAGATCGTTTCCGCAGGTCGGGTTAGGTGCGCCTAAGTGACGCAGGGCACCGTGGACGGCTCCCGGCCTGGCTTGTCAGGCTCCGAAGAATTACGCAACAATAGCGTTGTGAAAAACGTCGGCGAGGCTCGGGAGACCCCCACGGGGCCCCAGGAAGAGCTAGCGACCGGTGAGCGTTCGACGCGCAACCGGGTCGCGCGGTCCATCCTGGACCACGGCCCGTCGACCGTCGCCGAACTGGCCGGCCGGCTGGGCCTCACCCAGGCCGCCGTGCGCCGGCACCTGGACGCGCTGGCCGCCGACGACGTCGTGCAGGCACGCGAGCAGCGGGTGTACGGAGCCCGTACCCGCGGCCGCCCCGCGAAGGTCTTCGCCCTGACCGCCTGCGGCCGGGACGCCTTCGACCAGTCCTACGACCAGCTCGCCGCCGACGCCATGCGCTGGATCGCCGAGCGCGAGGGCGGGGACGAGGCCGTCGCCGCCTTCGCCCGCGCCCGCTTCGCCGCCCAGGCCGCCACCTACCGCAAGGCCGTCGAGGGAGTGGAGCCCGAGCGCCGCGCCGAAGCCCTGGCCAGGGCCTTGACCGCGGACGGGTACGCTGCTACGGCACGCAGTGCCCCCCTCCCGCAACAGGGTGAGCAGCTCTGCCAGCACCACTGTCCGGTCGCCCACGTCGCCGAGCAGTTCCCCCAGCTCTGCGAGGCGGAGACGGAGTTCTTCGCCGAACTGCTGGGAACCCACGTCCAGCGACTGGCGACCATCGCCCACGGCGACGGCGTCTGCACGACGTTCATCCCCAAGATTTCCAAGACCGACAAGTCCGATCAGAGCCACCACGCAAGCACGGCCGGGAGGAACCCCGCATGACGCTCCCCACGGAGACTGCCCACCCCGAACTCGAGGGTCTGGGCAAGTACGAATACGGCTGGGCCGACTCCGACGTAGCCGGCGCCTCGGCCAAGCGCGGCCTGAGCGAGGCCGTCGTCCGCGACATCTCGGACAAGAAGTCCGAGCCGGAGTGGATGACCAAGCTCCGCCTCAAGGGTCTGAAGCTGTTCGAGAAGAAGCCCATGCCCAACTGGGGCTCGGACCTCTCGGGCATCGACTTCGACAACATCAAGTACTTCGTGCGCTCCACGGAGAAGCAGGCGGAGTCCTGGGAGGACCTGCCCGAGGACATCAAGAACACCTACGACAAGCTGGGCATCCCGGAGGCCGAGAAGCAGCGCCTCGTCGCCGGTGTCGCCGCCCAGTACGAGTCGGAGGTCGTCTACCACCAGATCCGCGAGGACCTGGAGGAGCAGGGCGTCATCTTCCTGGACACCGACACCGCGCTCCGCGAGCACCCCGAGCTGTTCAAGGAGTACTTCGGCACCGTCATCCCGGTCGGTGACAACAAGTTCGCCTCGCTGAACACGGCCGTGTGGTCCGGCGGCTCCTTCATCTACGTGCCGAAGGGCGTGCACGTGGAGATCCCGCTCCAGGCCTACTTCCGGATCAACACCGAGAACATGGGCCAGTTCGAGCGGACGCTGATCATCGTCGACGAGGACGCCTACGTCCACTACGTCGAGGGCTGCACCGCGCCGATCTACAAGTCGGACTCGCTGCACTCCGCGGTCGTCGAGATCATCGTCAAGAAGGGCGCCCGCTGCCGTTACACGACCATCCAGAACTGGTCGAACAACGTCTACAACCTGGTCACCAAGCGCGCCGTCGCCTACGAGGGCGCCACCATGGAGTGGGTCGACGGCAACATCGGCTCCAAGGTGACCATGAAGTACCCGGCCGTCTACCTGATGGGCGAGCACGCCAAGGGCGAGACCCTCTCCATCGCCTTCGCGGGCGAGGGCCAGCACCAGGACGCCGGCGCCAAGATGGTCCACATGGCGCCCAACACGTCGTCCAACATCGTCTCGAAGTCGGTGGCGCGCGGCGGCGGCCGTACCTCCTACCGCGGTCTCATCGAGATCGGCGAGGGCGCGGCCGGATCGAAGTCCAACGTGCTGTGCGACGCGCTGCTCGTCGACACGATCTCCCGCTCGGACACCTACCCCTACGTCGACGTCCGCGAGGACGACGTCTCCATGGGCCACGAGGCGACCGTCTCCAAGGTCTCCGAGGACCAGCTCTTCTACCTGATGAGCCGCGGCCTCTCCGAGGACGAGGCGATGGCGATGATCGTGCGCGGCTTCGTCGAGCCGATCGCCAAGGAGCTGCCGATGGAGTACGCGCTGGAGCTCAACCGGCTGATCGAGCTGCAGATGGAGGGCGCGGTCGGCTGACCCGCCGCCCGTACCCCGTCACGCCACACACGCAGCCACCTACGCACCAGAAAGCGAGCACCCCGACAGCCATGGCTGAGCAGAACATCCCCGTGGGGTCCACCACCGCGGGCTCGATCGCGGTCGCCGCGGAGTCGACCGTCGCCACGCGCATGAGCGCGCCCCCCTCCTACGACGTCGCGGACTTCCCCGTCCCGCACGGCCGGGAGGAGGAGTGGCGGTTCACTCCGCTGGAGCGGCTGCGCGGCCTGCACGACGGCACCGCCGTCGCCACGGACGAGGGCCTGAAGGTCGTCGTCGAGGCCCCCGAGGGCGTCACCGTCGAGAACGTCGGCCGTGACGACGCCCGGCTCGGCAAGGCCGGCACCCCGGTCGACCGCGTCGCCGCCCAGGCGTACTCCGCCTTCGAGCAGGCGTCGGTCGTCACCGTGCCCAAGGAGACCGTCCTCACCGAGCCGATCCGCATCGCGGTGCACGGCGAGGGCGGTACCGCCTTCGGCCACCAGGTGATCGAACTGGGTGCCTTCGCCGAGGCCCTCGTCGTCATCGACCACACCGGTGACGCGGTGCTCGCCGCCAACGTCGACTACGTGCTCGGCGACGGCGCCAAGCTGACCGTCGTCTCCGTCCAGGACTGGGACGACAAGGCCGTGCACGTGGCCCAGCACAACGCCCTGGTCGGCCGGGACGCCTCCTTCAAGTCCGTGATCGTCACCTTCGGCGGCGACGTCGTCCGCCTCCACCCGCGCGTCAGCTACGCGGGCCCCGGCGGCGAGGCCGAGCTGTTCGGCCTGTACTTCACCGACGCCGGCCAGCACCAGGAGCACCGCCTCCTGGTCGACCACAACACCCCGCACTGCCGTTCCCACGTCGTCTACAAGGGCGCGCTCCAGGGCGAGGGCGCGCACGCGGTGTGGATCGGTGACGTGCTCATCGAGGCCAAGGCCGAGGGCACCGACACCTACGAGATGAACCGCAACCTGGTGCTCACCGACGGCTCCCGCGTCGACTCGGTCCCCAACCTGGAGATCGAGACCGGTGAGATCGTCGGCGCCGGCCACGCCTCCACCACCGGCCGCTTCGACGACGAGCAGCTCTTCTACCTGATGGCCCGCGGCATCCCGGAGCACGAGGCACGCCGCCTGGTGGTCCGCGGCTTCTTCGCCGAGCTGGTCCAGCAGATCGGTGTCCCCGACATCGAGGAGCGCCTGCTGGTCAAGATCGAGGAGGAGCTGGAGGCCGCGGTCGCATGACGACGACCTTCCAGCGCGTCTGCGGACTGAGCGAACTGTCGGAGGACACCCCCAAGCGGGTGGAACTCGACGGCACGCCGGTCTCGGTCGTGAAGACCGAGGGCGAGGTGTACGCGATCTACGACATCTGCTCGCACGCGAACGTCTCCCTCTCCGAGGGCGAAGTGGAGGACGGGCAGATCGAGTGCTGGCTGCACGGCTCCTGCTTCGACCTCCGCAGCGGCAAGCCGTCCGGCCCGCCCGCGACGCGCCCCGTCCCCGTATACCCCGTAAAGATCGAAGGGGACGACGTGCTCGTCTCCCTCACCCAGGAGTCCTGAGGCACCCATGGCAACGCTTGAAATCCGAGACCTGCACGTCACCGTCGAGGCCGACAACGCCACGAAGGAGATCCTCAAGGGCGTCGACCTCACCGTGAAGCAGGGCGAGACGCACGCCATCATGGGCCCCAACGGCTCGGGCAAGTCGACCCTCGCCTACTCGCTCGCGGGTCACCCGAAGTACACGATCACCAGTGGCACCGTCACCCTCGACGGCGAGGACGTCCTCGCCATGTCGGTCGACGAGCGCGCCCGCGCCGGCCTCTTCCTCGCCATGCAGTACCCGGTCGAGGTGCCCGGCGTCTCCGTCTCCAACTTCCTGCGCACCTCCGCCACCGCCGTCCGCGGCGAGGCCCCCAAGCTGCGTACCTGGGTGAAGGAGGTCAAGGAGAACATGGAGCGGCTCCACATGGACCCCTCCTTCGCCGAGCGCAACGTCAACGAGGGCTTCTCCGGCGGTGAGAAGAAGCGGCACGAGATCCTCCAGCTCGAGCTGCTCAAGCCGCAGGTCGCCATCCTCGACGAGACCGACTCCGGCCTCGACGTGGACGCCCTGCGCATCGTCTCCGAGGGCGTCAACCGCGTCCGCGAGACCGGCGAGACCGGCACCCTGCTGATCACGCACTACACGCGCATCCTGCGCTACATCAAGCCGGACTTCGTCCACGTGTTCTCCGGCGGCCGCATCGTCGAGTCCGGCGGTCCCGAGCTGGCCGACAAGCTGGAGAACGAGGGCTACGAGGCATACACGAAGGGTGGCGTATCCGCGTGACAGAGCTGCCGGGCCTCCTCGACACCGAGGCGATCCGCAAGGACTTCCCCATCCTGGACCGACAGGTCCACGACGGGCGCAAGCTCGTGTACCTGGACAACGCGGCGACCTCGCAGAAGCCGCGCCAGGTGCTGGACGCCCTGAGCGAGTACTACGAGCGCTACAACGCCAACGTCCACCGCGGCGTGCACGTCCTCGCCGAGGAGGCCACGGCGCTGTACGAGGGCGCGCGTGACAAGGTCGCCGACTTCATCAACGCGCCCAGCCGCGACGAGGTGATCTTCACCAAGAACGCCTCCGAGTCGCTCAACCTCGTGGCCAACATGCTGGGCTGGGCCGACGAGCCCTACCGGGTCGACCACGAGACCGAGATCGTCATCACGGAGATGGAGCACCACTCCAACATCGTGCCGTGGCAGCTGCTCGCGCAGCGCACCGGCGCGAAGCTGAAGTGGTTCGGCCTCACCGACGACGGCCGCCTCGACCTGTCCAACCTGGACGAGGTCATCACCGAGAAGACGAAGATCGTCTCCTTCGTGCTGGTCTCCAACATCCTGGGCACGGTCAACCCGGTCGAGGCGATCGTGCGCCGCGCCCAGGAGGTCGGCGCGCTGGTCTGCGTCGACGCCTCGCAGGCCGCGCCGCACATGCCGCTGGACGTACAGGCGCTCGGCGCCGACTTCGTGGCCTTCACCGGCCACAAGATGTGCGGTCCGACCGGCATCGGGGTGCTCTGGGGCCGCCAGGAACTCCTGGAGGACCTGCCCCCGTTCCTCGGCGGCGGCGAGATGATCGAGACGGTGTCGATGCACTCCTCGACCTACGCGCCCGCCCCGCACAAGTTCGAGGCGGGCACCCCGCCGATCGCCCAGGCGGTCGGTCTCGGTGCCGCGATCGACTATCTCGACTCGATCGGCATGGACAAGATCCTCGCCCATGAGCACGCGCTCACCGAGTACGCGGTGAAGCGGCTGGGCGAGGTCCCCGACCTGCGCATCATCGGCCCCTCCACGGCCGAGGACCGCGGTGCGGCGATCTCCTTCACGCTCGGCGACATCCACCCGCACGACGTGGGCCAGGTCCTCGACGAGCAGGGCATCGCGGTGCGCGTCGGCCACCACTGCGCGCGGCCGGTCTGCCTGCGGTACGGAATTCCGGCGACCACCCGGGCGTCGTTCTATCTGTACTCCACGCCCGGCGAGATCGACGCACTGGTCGAGGGGCTGGAGCACGTACGGAACTTCTTCGGCTGAGAGGCGTGGGCTGACACCGTGAAGCTGGACTCGATGTACCAGGAAGTCATCCTGGACCACTACAAGAACCCGCACGGGCGTGGTCTTCGGGATGGCGACGCCGAGGTGCACCACGTGAACCCGACGTGCGGCGACGAGATCACCCTCCGGGTGCGGTACGACGGTACGACGATCGCGGACGTCTCGTACGAGGGCCAGGGCTGTTCCATCAGCCAGGCCTCGGCGTCCGTGCTGAACGAACTGCTGGTGGGCAAGGACCTGCCCGAGGCGCAGAAGATCCAGGAGACCTTCCTGGAGCTGATGCAGTCCAAGGGCCGGATCGAGCCCGACGACGCGATGGAGGAGGTGCTGGAGGACGCGGTCGCGTTCGCCGGTGTCTCCAAGTACCCCGCGCGGGTCAAGTGCGCCCTCCTGAGCTGGATGGCGTGGAAGGACGCGACGGCCCAGGCCCTGGGCGAGGCCGGCGCGGACGCCGAAAGGAAGACGGCATGACCGACACCGCTGAGATGAAACCGGTCTCGGAGGAAGAACTCCGCGAGGCCCTGATGGACGTCGTCGACCCCGAGCTGGGCATCGACGTCGTCAACCTCGGTCTGATCTACGGGATTCACGTCGACGACGCGAACATCGCCACGATCGACATGACCCTGACCTCCGCGGCCTGCCCGCTGACGGACGTCATCGAGGACCAGGCCAAGTCCGTCACCGACGGTCTGGTCAGCGAACTGCGCATCAACTGGGTCTGGATGCCCCCGTGGGGCCCCGACAAGATCACCGACGACGGCCGCGAGCAGCTGCGGGCGCTGGGGTTCAACGTCTGAGGCGTGCTTTTCCCCTTACGGGATGAGGCGGCGGTGCCCTCGGGCATCGCCGCCTTCGCATACCCGGCGCGCCGCACCGGTTAGGCCCCCGCACCGCTCCCACGTTAGGTTTTCCGCATGACCGACACTGCTTCCCGTACCACCGGCGCCGTCGCCGCCGGTCTCGCCACCGTCGCCGCCGACGGCACCGTTCTCGACACCTGGTTCCCGGCGCCCGAGCTGGTCGCCGAGCCGGGGCCGTCCGGCAGCGAGCGGCTGTCCGCCGACCGGGCCGCCGAACTGCTGGGCGACAGCGCGGTCTCCGCGCTCGGCCCGGACGCCCGCCGGGGCGTCGAGGTGGTCGCGGTCCGTACGGTCATCGCCTCGCTGGACGAGAAGCCGCTCGACGCGCACGACGTCTACCTGCGGCTGCACCTGCTCTCGCACCGCCTGGTCAAGCCGCACGGCCAGAGCCTGGACGGCATCTTCGGCCACCTCGCCAACGTCGCCTGGACCTCGCTCGGCCCGGTCGCGGTGGACGACGTCGAGAAGGTGCGGCTGAACGCGCGCGCCGACGGGCTGCACCTCCAGGTCACCTCGATCGACAAGTTCCCCCGCATGACGGACTACGTCGCCCCCAAGGGCGTACGCATCGCCGACGCCGACCGCGTCCGCCTCGGCGCGCACCTCGCCGAGGGCACGACGGTCATGCACGAGGGCTTCGTCAACTTCAACGCCGGGACGCTGGGCACCTCCATGGTCGAGGGCCGCATCTCCGCCGGCGTCGTCGTCGGCGACGGCTCCGACATCGGCGGCGGCGCCTCCACCATGGGCACCCTGTCCGGCGGCGGCAACGTCATCATCGCCATCGGCGAGCGCTGCCTCATCGGCGCGGAAGCGGGGGTGGGCATCGCGCTGGGCGACGAGTGCGTGGTCGAGGCGGGCCTCTACGTCACCGCCGGCACCCGCGTCACGATGCCCGACGGCCAGATCGTCAAGGCCCGCGACCTCTCCGGCGCGTCCAACATCCTGTTCCGCCGCAACTCCGTGACGGGCGCGGTGGAGGCCCGGCCGAACAACGCGGTGTGGGGCGGCCTGAACGACATCCTGCACAGCCACAACTGATCAACGGCGACCATCTGGCCGCAGAGAGACGCCCCGCCGGACGCGAGTGCCGGCGGGGCGCTTCTCATGTCCATGGAGAGTGACGGCAGGCCCAGGGCGGGCCTAAGCGGCCATGGGCGGCTCTTGATCGTCCGTCCGGTGCGGCTGATCGGGCTTTTTGAAGCGCTGCCAGGCCTCGCGCGCCTTTCCGGCGGACTCGATCACGTCTGGAATCTGGTCTAGCAGACCCTTCACAGCGAAGAGCAGCACGGAAGCCACGCCAGCGATGGCGAGAATGATGATGATGGCGGTGCCGTCCACCGATCCTTACCTTCCCTGTCATGGGTCGGAATCGGTGGCATAGGCAGCCTCGATCCGTCCCTTTCGGTCGGGACCGAGACACCTACGCTGATGCGGCGCGCAAATGTTCTCGGGTGGGTCATTGCTGACCCAGGTTTGTACAGTCGTGCGGTCTTGCCCTACCCGCCAACCCGGGATCTTGACTGACATCGTCGGCTCGGCGACCTAGTTGCACCGAGGCCCAGTCACTTAAGCTGGCTTGCCCTGCCTTCCCGTTTCGCAGCCGGGGCGCACAGGTGCGCGGAGCATTTCGCTCACTAGCACCGATGATAGCGCACGGCACACGGAAGCGCCCCGACGTCAACGAGTCGACGTCGGGGCGCTGTTGAAGTCTGTTACTCGACCACCGGCCTGATTCGGTCCAAGGGTACGTCCCACTCGATGCCGCCGCCGACCGGGCGCATGAAAGCCTGGCTGCTGATGAGTTTGTACTTCTCCTTGGTGCGCTCCTCCAGGATGTAGACCAGGTGGCCCGTGCGCTCTGAGATCCGATCCACCACCAGGGTTCCGGCGGGGTAGGGGAGCTTGCCGGTGCAGAGGGTTGTTGGAATTCGTTCGGTCACTCCTGGCCTTCCTGCCGTAGGGCGTCGGCTAGGCGGGCGGCCACATCGGCTCGTACGCGGCCCAGCTCCACGAGCTTGAGTGCCGGTGACGCGATGTCGACGGCGAGGGAGGGGAGGACGATGCCTGCGCCGGCCAGGGCTGTTTTGAGATTCTCTACCGCTGTGAAGGGGTCCTGCTGTTCCTCGGTTGCCATGAACCGGACGCTAGAGCTGGCGGGTTGGCGGGCGGTATGGTGTTTTCCCGTGTTTGCTCGGCCGGTCGTCAACATTGCTGGTGTTTTCTCAGCGGCCCAGCCTGAACCCGTAGCGCCGAGACACCGTCCTGGCCATGCTGTTGGAGCAAATCCCCCGAACGGAGACCGCTCATGGCCCGTCAGTTACGCTTCACCGGCACAGACAGCAAGGTCGATGGCTGCCCCGCCCTGCACACGGACGAGGGCACCGGTGATGTCATCGTTCAGGGCACGCCCGTCACCGACCCCGACGACCTCGCGCAGCTCCAGCACTTCGGGCCCGGTGACGCGGCGGTGGCCGTGCCGCGCGAGCTGCTGGTGAATTGGGGGCCGAAGGAGATGGGGCGCGTGCCCGAACTCGTGGACCGGGCCACCTTCCGCCGCCTCTTCGAGACCTTTAAGCACACCGCCTGGCGGCTGGAGACCCGGCGTGGTTACGCCTCGGACCGTGAGGACCCCGACTTCCAGGCGTTCCTGGCCACCGGCTCGTCGCCGTGCGACTTCAGTGAGCCCTGGTTCGTCAACATCAAGGCGCAGACCGAGGCAGGGAAGACGGTCGGTCGGGTGCGCGTCGCGGACAAGCCGCCCACTACGGAGCAACTGTTCCTGCTTGACTACGCCCGGCACAACGCGGCCGTGGGCGAGGACATCCGGTACCTGTGGCGCGAAGACGCCACCGACCTGCCCGCCGAGGACTTCTGGATCTTCGACTCGCGGCTCGTCGCGCTGTTGCACTTCGACGACGCCGACCACATCACGAGCATCGAGCTGATCACCGAACCAGCCGAGGTCGTCCGGTACTGCATCGCACGGGACGCTGCGATGCACCACGCCATAGCGCGGGACGAGTTCGAGGCACTGGTCGCTGAGGCCGGATAGCGCGCGTGACCGGTGAGCACTGACTATCAGCAAGCCAGGGTGGCCCTGGGAACGCGGCTGCGGGAGCTGCGCTTTTCATGCCCTGGTGGTCGGCTCACCGGTCAGCAACTCGCCCAGCGGCTGGCTGGCAGGGCTCCAAGGTCAGCAAGCTGGAGAACGGCAAGCAGACGGCCACCCCCGAGGACCTTAGGGCCTGGGCCGACGCGACCGAGCAGCCTGAGGTGTACGCCCAGCTGGCCGCCCGACTGGCGGGCTTCGAGTCCCAGATCAGGTCATGGCGTCGCGCGCTGGCGAACGGCTTCAAGGTGATGCATGAAGGGCTGAGCGCGGAGATAGAGCGGGCCTCGGAGATGTGGCTCTGGGAGGAGTCGGTGATCCCTGGCCTGCTGCAGACCCCCGAGTACGCTCACCACGTCATCCGGCGGTACGCCAAACTGCTAGGCGGCGCCAACGACATCGACGCCGCCGTACGCTCCCGAGTCCAGCGGCAGGAGTGGCTCTACCGGCCCGGCCGCAAGCTGCACGTGCTGATGTGGGAAGCCGCGCTGCGCTCGCTGATCTGCCCGCCCACCGTGCTGGCCGCCCAGCTCGACCGCTTGACCGGCATGATCGGCATGGACACCGTCGAGCTGGGCGTCGTCCCCTTCGCCGCCCCCGTGAAGATCGTGCCCGCCAATGGCTTCTGGGTCCTGGATGACCGGGTGGTCGTCGCGGAGGACTGGCACGCCGAGATGCGGTTGGACGACGCCGACAACATCGCCCTCTACTCGAAGGTCTGGCACACCCTCCACGAGTCGGCCGTGTACGGGACCGAAGCCCAGAACGTCATCACCGCGGCCCGCCGCGCCCTCAACCTCCGCTGACGCGAAGTCCGTCCAGTAGCCACCCCAGATACCGCCCGATCTCCCGTGCCTCCCCGCCCCCGAGTTCCGCCGCCGTGGCAACACCGTGGGTCAGGCGGAGGAGGTCCGTGGGGGTCAGGTCGGGGCGGAGGGTGCCTTCGGACTGGGCGGCTGCCAGCAGAGTTGTTGCCGTGGATTTCACCACCGTGCCGCAGGCGGTCAGCGGAGTGTCAGTCGCGGCTGTGCCCAGGAGGGTTTTCAGGCCCCTGACCTGGATCGTCGCCACGCATACCTCACCCAGCCACTCTGTCAGGGCCTCGCCCGGAGGCAGCAGTCGGGACAGTTCCGCGCCCCGCTCGCCCAGTGCGTCGATGCGGGCCGCATACGCCGCCTCCAGCAGCGCGCGGCGGGTCGGGAAGTGGCGGTACAGGGTGCCGGAGCCCACGCCTGCTCGCTTCGCGATGTCGTCGAGGGAGGCGTTCTCGCCGTGTTCGGCGAAGGCTGAGGCGGCGGCGTTGAGGAGGCGGGTGTGGTTGCGTCGGGCGTCTGCCCGCATGGGCCGGGCTTTCTGTCGGGCGGGGGTGCGTGCACGCCGAGTTTAGCCGCGCCGCTGCCGCTTCCACGGGCCCGTGATCGCCAGCATGATGCCCGGGTCCTGGATGTTGGCGAACAGGGTGTGGCCGTCGGGGGAGAAGGTCACGCCGGTGAACTCGCTGTACTCGGGGGCCGATTCGGTGCCGAGGTTGAGTTCATTGCGGGCGATCGGGTACGTACGGCCGCCGTCGGTGGCGCCGAAGAGGTGCTGCACGCCCTCCCCGTCCTCGGCGATGACCAGGCCCCCGTAGGGGGAGACGGTGATGTTGTCCGGGCCGTCGAAGGCGCCGTCGGCGGAGGGGGCCGGGTTCACCCCGAGGAGCACCTTCAGGGTCAGCGTCCGCCGCCGGGGGTCGTAGAACCACACCTGGCCGTCGTGCTGTACGGGGCTCTCCTCGCGGGCGTAGGACGAGACGACGTACACCCCGCCGTCGCCCCACCACATGCCCTCCAGCTTGCGCGCCCGCGTCACCTGACCGTCGGTGAACTGCTTGCGGACCGGCACCGTACGCGCGTCCCGGTCGGGGACGTCGACCCAGTCCACGCCGTACACCGTGCCGGTGCGTGTCGCGCGCGAGAGGTCGTCCACGAAGCGGCCGCCGGAGTCGAAGCAGCGGAACGCCTGGAGGACGCCCGCGTCGTCGGCGAGGGTGCGCAGCCGGCCCCGGCCGTGGTGGAAGCCCTCCGGCGGAGTCCAGCGGTAGAACAGGCCGTTGGGGCCGGAGGCGTCCTCGGTGAGGAAGAGGTGGCCCCGCTTCGGGTCGACCACCACCGCCTCGTGGGCGTAACGGCCCAGCGCCTTCAGCGGCTTGGGGGCGCGGTTGGCGCGGCGGTCGGCGGGATCGACCTCGAAGACGTAGCCGTGGTCCTTGGTCATGCCGTTCTGTCCGGCCCGGTCCTCGGTCTCCTCGCAGGTCAGCCTGGTGCCCCAAGGAGTA
>NZ_WWKH01000559.1:0-17381 GCF_009865595.1 Streptomyces sp. SID1328
GCCGCCCGCCGCACCCAGTCGTCCAGCGCCCCGTCCAGCAGATGGCACTTGTACGCCATCACCACCCGCGCCGCCCCACCCCCGGACCGCCCCTCTCCCCGACCCGCCCCGCCTCAGACCACCGCGCCCACCAGGTGGTCCCCCGCAATCCCCGCCTTGTCCGGCGCGTAGAAGTCCTCGATCCCCGCCACCCAGGTCGCCACCGCGATCCGGTCCTCCCCGTCCGGGCCGAACGCGTCGAACAGCGCGTCGATGTTCGGGCCCGCGAAACCGATCGCCCGCATCAACGCCGTGAACAGCGGCCGCTCGATCGCCCCGTCCCCGTCCGGATCACCCAGCGCCGCCAGCGCCTCCGCGAACTCCCGCACCGTCCCCGCGAACCGCTCCGGCGCCAGCACACACGCCCGGTACTCCTCCAGCGTGACCCGCCCGTCCCCGTTCGCGTCCAGCTCCCCCTCCAGCGTCTCCCAGTACCGCTGGAACGCCGCCGCCATCCGCGCCCGCGCACCCTCCCCCGAACCCTCCGCCGCCGCCGTCACCCGCGACGCCATCAGCTCGAAGTCCTCCGAGCCCAGATGACCGTTGCCCTGCACGTCGAACAGCGAGAACACCAGCGTCACCCGGTCGATGGCCTCAGCACGCATGGCTGACCAGACCCCTTCGTCGACTCGCCCCGAACCCCTCGGCACGCACCGACACACTGCGCCCCCGAAGCCCCCCGCATGCCGCACGGCGGCCACGTTCATCCCATGGGTGGATTCAGCACGTACCGAGGATTGGACGGCGAACACGACATGAGCGGCCACCGCCGAACGCGGCCCCTACGCGGCCGGAATCACCGCCGACACCCGGAAACCCCCGGCATCCGTCGGCCCCGACACGAACACACCGCCCAGCGCCACGACCCGCTCCCGCATCCCCAGCAGACCGTTCCCGCCCGACGGCAGACCCGCCGACGCCGAGCCCGGCTCCGGCGGCGAATCGTTCTCCACCTGCATCGCGAGCTCCGCCCCCCGATGAGCCAGCCGCACATACGTCTTCGCACCCGCCGCGTGCTTGTGCACGTTCGTCAACGCCTCCTGCACCACCCGGTACGCGGTCTGCTCCACCTCCGCCGGATACGACCGCAGCTCACCCTCCACCGACAGCGCCACCACCATCCCGGCCGCCGCCGACTGCCCCACCAGCTCCTCCAGCTCCGACAGACACGGCCCGTCCACCACGACCACCTCGGCCGCCGCCTTCGACGCCGCCTCCGCCGCCGCAGCCCCCACCGCGGCCAACGGCACCGGAACCGGCTCCGGCTCCACGCGCCGCCGCACCGCCTCCCCGGAATCCCCCGACCGCAGCACCCCGAGCATCTCCCGCAACTCGGTCAGCGCCTGCCGGCCCATGTCCCCCACCAGCGCCGCGTTGCGCACCGCCTTCTCCGGGTCCTTGCGGGCCACCGCCTGCAACGCCGCCGCGTGCACCACCATCAGACTCACCCGGTGCGCCACCACGTCGTGCATCTCCCGCGCGATCCGCGTGCGCTCCTCGCTCCGCGCCCACTCCGCGCGCTCCTCCGCCCGCTCCGCGAGCAACTGCAGCTCCCGCTCCAGGCTGTCCGCCCGCTCCCGCAGGCTCTCCATCAGCCGGCGCCGGGCCCCCACGTACAGCCCCAGCAGCAGCGGAGGCGCCGTCAGGCCCAGCGAGGTGGTCACCGCGGCGAACGGCACGAACCAGTCGCCCAGCGTCAGATCCCCGCGCGCCATGTCCTGGCGCACCCGCACGAACGTCACGATCATCGTGCCCACCAGCGACATGCCCGCCAGCGCCACGATCACCCGGCGCGGCAGCTCGCACGCCGCCAGCGTGTACAGGCCGACGATGCCCATCAGGAAGCCCATCTGGGCGGGCGTCACCGCGATCGCCACCAACACCACCGCGACCGGCCACTTCCGGCGCACCAGCAGCACCGAACCCGCCAGCAGCCCGAACACGACACCGAGCCACAGCGGCACGCCCGCGTCCCGCGCGAACGGCACACCCTCCGCGCCGCACTCCACCGCCGACGCCAGCCCCAGGCCGACATCCAGCACCGCACCGCGCCGTCTCTCCCACCACCACGGGCCGGTCGGCGCCCTGGTGTGGTCTTCCCCCGTCGTGGTCATGCCCTCCAGCCTAAGGGCGCCTCCGGCGGCATTTCCGGTGACTTTCCCCTACCCACCCGGACCACGGACCCCTCCGTCACTCGAACTGCTGAACTCCGCCGTACGGGTCCCCGGAGGCCCACATTCCGCCCGGACGATATGCAAATGGCACATTCACCAGGCAAAACCTCCAAGTACGCCGACTTCGAAAGCCTCCGCGCCCGGGCCGTCGCCCTCCGCCGTGAGGGCATGAGCCTCCGCCAGATCCGCGACCACCTGAAAATCCACAACAACGACCTCCTCAACCGGCTCGTCCACGGCGAACCGGCCCCGGAGTGGACCAAGCGCCCCAACGCCAAGGACGACCTCCGGGAGCAGGCACGGGAACTCCGCCGCCAGGGCTGCACCTACGACCAGATCGAGGCGGCACTGGGCTGCTCGCGCAGTTCGGTCTCCCTGCGGGTGAGGGACCTGCCGAAGCCGGAACGGAAGCGGTCGCCCGAAGAGGCCGCGGCCATCTCCAGGAAGGGATGGGAGGAGAAGCTGCGCATCCGCGACGAGGAGCGCCGACGGACCAAGGACGAGGCGCGGCGGTGGGTCGGCGCACTGTCGGAGCGCGAGCTGTTCCTGGTCGGCGTCGGCCTCTACTGGGCGGAGGGGGCCAAGGACAAGCCGTACGACCGCCGCGAGAACGTCACGTTCGTCAACAGCGACCCCGGCATGATCGCGACCTTCCTCGCCTGGCTCGACCTGCTGGGCGTGGAGCGCGAGCGGCTGCGCTTCACGGTGATGATCCACGAGACCGCGGATGTGCCCGGCGCCGAGCGGTTCTGGGCCGAGGTGGTTGACGCGGACCGCGCCGCCTTCAACAAGACGTCCCTCAAGAAGCACAACCCGAAGACTGTCCGGCGGAACACGGGCGACGCCTACCGGGGTTGCCTCGTGATCAAAGTCCTGAAAAGCGCAGACTTGTACCGTCGCATCGAGGGCGCCTGGTACGGCATAGTGGAGGCCGCGCGCGAAGCCGATCAATCAAATCGGACATAGCTCGCCATTTATCCCGGATCGTCTAAGGGCAGGACAAACGGTTTTGGTCCGTTGAATGAGGGTTCGAATCCTTCTCCGGGAGCTCACAGCAGTCAGCTTCAAGGTTCGGGTCCCGACCGGTACAACCCCCGGCGGGACCCGCTCTCATGTCCGCCAAAAAGCCCCCCGGTATTCTGCCGCCAGTCACCACCTCTTCCCAGAGCCGAAAGGCAACTCCGTGAGCGCCATTCGCCCGGCAGCCGTCGTCGTTCTCGCAGCGGGTGAGGGCACCCGTATGAAGTCGGCCACACCGAAGGTCCTGCACCAGATCTGCGGCCGCTCCCTGGTCGGTCATGTGCTGGCCGCCTCCCGTGAGCTGGACCCCGCCGAGCTGGTGGTCGTCGTCGGCCACGCCCGTGAGCAGGTCGCCGCGCACCTCGCCGAGATCGACCCCGGGGTCCGCACGGCCGTGCAGGAGCAGCAGAACGGCACCGGGCACGCGGTGCGCATGGCGCTGGAGGAGCTGGGCGGCCCGGTGGACGGCACCGTCGTGGTGGTCTGCGGCGACACCCCCCTGCTGACCGCGGACACCCTGGCGGCGCTCACCGGCACGCACCAGGCGGACGGCAACGCCGTGACCGTGCTGACCGCCGAGGTCCCGGACGCGACCGGTTACGGCCGGATCGTGCGGGACGGCGCGAGCGGCGCGGTGACCGCGATCGTGGAGCACAAGGACGCGACCGACGAGCAGCGGGCGATCGCTGAGATCAACAGCGGTGTGTTCGCGTTCGACGGCCGGCTGCTGGCGGAGGCGCTGAAGCAGGTGCGCACCGACAACAGCCAGGGCGAGGAGTACCTGACCGATGTGCTGGGCATCCTGCGGGCGGCCGGGCACCGGGTGGGGGCGTCGGTGGCGGGTGACCACCGGGAGATCGCCGGGATCAACAACCGGGTGCAGCTCTCGGAGGCCCGCCGGACGCTGAACGACCGTCTGCTGACGGCCGCGATGCTGGACGGCGTGACCGTGGTGGACCCGGCGACGACGTGGGTGGACGTGACGGTCGGCTTCGGCCGGGACGCGGTGGTGCACCCGGGTACGCAGCTCACCGGTGCGACGCGGATCGAGGAGGGCGCGGAGGTCGGCCCGAACAGCCGTCTGAACGACACGGTGGTGGGCGCGGGCGCGCGCGTGGACAACACGGTGGCGGACGGCGCGGTGGTCGGCGAGGGCGCGTCGGTGGGTCCGTACGCGTATCTGCGGCCCGGTACGCGGCTGGGTGTGCGGTCGAAGGTCGGTACGTACGTGGAGACGAAGAACGCGTCGATCGGTGAGGGGACGAAGGTTCCGCACCTGTCGTACGTGGGGGACGCGACGATCGGTGATTTCACGAACATCGGCGCGGCGAGTGTGTTCGTGAACTACGACGGTGAGAGCAAGCACCACACGACGGTGGGGTCGCATTGCAAGACCGGTTCGGACAACATGTTTGTGGCTCCTGTCACGGTCGGGGACGGCGCGTACACCGGCGCGGGGTCCGTGATCACGAAGGATGTGCCGCCCGGTGCGCTGGCCGTGGCCCGTGGTCAGCAGCGGAATATCGAGGGCTGGGTGGCTCGTAAGCGTCCGGGGAGCGCGGCCGCTAAGGCGGCGGAGGCGGCGTCCCGGCCGGGCGTGGACGAGGGCTGAGGGAGGGCTCGCCGGAAACGGCCGCGTCAAACACGGCGTACCGTGATAAGTGCACAACCGCACCCCTACCAGCCGATTCGGTCCTCTCGTGCCCCGTCGAGAGGTCGCTTGGCCGGCGGCTGGCTGAGAACCTCTGAGGAGACAGTGCTGTGACCGGGATCAAGACGACCGGCGAGAAGAAGATGATGTTCTTCTCCGGCCGCGCCCACCCCGAACTTGCCGAGGAGGTCGCTCACAAGCTCGGCGTGGGGGTCGTCCCGACGAAGGCGTTCGACTTCGCCAACGGTGAGATCTATGTGCGTTATCAGGAGTCGGCGCGTGGAGCGGACTGTTTCCTGATCCAGAGCCACACGGCGCCGATCAACAAGTGGATCATGGAGCAGTTGATCATGATCGACGCGCTGAAGCGGGCGTCGGCGCGCTCCATCACGGTGATCGTGCCGTTCTACGGGTACGCCCGGCAGGACAAGAAGCACCGTGGCCGTGAGCCGATCTCGGCGCGTCTGATCGCGGACCTGATGAAGACGGCGGGTGCGGACCGCATCCTGACCGTGGATCTGCACACGGACCAGATCCAGGGCTTCTTCGACGGTCCGGTGGACCACCTGTTCGCGCTGCCGCTACTGGCGGACTACGTGGGCGCGAAGGTGGACCGGTCGAAGCTGACCGTGGTCTCCCCGGACGCGGGCCGGGTGCGGGTGGCCGACCGCTGGTGCGACCGGCTGGGCGCGCCGCTGGCGATCGTGCACAAGCGCCGGGACAAGGACGTGGCGAACCAGGTCACGGTGCACGAGGTCGTGGGTGACGTCGAGGGCCGTATCTGTGTCCTGGTCGACGACATGATCGACACCGGTGGCACGATCTGCGCGGCCGCGGACGCGCTGTTCGCGCACGGGGCCGAGGACGTCATCGTGACGGCGACGCACGGTGTGCTGTCGGGTCCGGCGGCGGACCGGCTGAAGAACTCGCGGGTGAGCGAGTTCGTGTTCACCGACACGCTGCCGACGCCGGGTGAGCTGGCGGCGGATCTGGACAAGATCACGGTGCTGTCGATCGCCGGGACGATCGCCAGCGCGGTGCGTGAGGTGTTCGAGGACGGCTCGGTGACCAGCCTCTTCGACGAGCAGTGAGGTTTCTGCAGGCCCTCTGAGGGGCGGCGGAAGATCCTTTTGGGCGCGGCCCCCTTGCCGAGTAGACTGCGACAGTTGCTCGGCGAGGGAGGCCGCGCTCGTGTTTCACGGGTGCCGGTTGTCCGTTATCGACGCGCTCTTCGTAGCAGGCCGTTCGTGGCCGGGTGACCACGTCCCATCTACCTGTACGAGGAGTGATCCGTATGTCCGAGGTCAAGCTCGCCGCCGAGTCCCGCACCGAGTTCGGCAAGGGTGCCGCCCGTCGCATCCGCCGTGACAACAAGGTCCCCGGTGTCCTTTACGGTCACGGTTCCGAGCCGCTGCACCTGACCCTGCCGGGCCACGAGCTGCTGCTGGCGCTGCGTACGCCGAACGTCCTGATCGCCCTGGACATCGACGGCAAGACCAACGAGCTGGCGATCCCGAAGTCCGTGCAGCGCGACCCGCTGAAGGGCTTCCTGGAGCACGTCGACCTGCTGCTGGTCAAGCGTGGCGAGAAGGTCACCGTCGAGATCCCGGTCGTCGCCGAGGGCGAGCTGGCCCCGGGCGGCAACCTGCTCGAGCACGTGCTGAACGCGCTGCCGGTCGAGGCCGAGGCCACCCACATCCCCGAGTCCGTGACGGTCTCCGTCGAGGGCCTGGAGGCCGGTGCCTCCGTCCACGCCAAGGACATCGAGCTCCCCAAGGGTGTCTCCCTGGCCGTCGAGGGCGACGCCGTCGTCCTCCAGGTCCTGGCCGCGCAGGTCGAGGAGCCGGCCGAGGAAGAGGCCGTCGAGGGCGAAGAGTCCGCCGAGGCCTGAGCCGTACCGGCTTGAGTCATCCGTCAGCCGTCGTCCCCGTCTTCCGGGGGCGGCGGCTGGCGCATATCGAGGAGAGATGGGTCGTTGAGTACCCCCGCGAACGCCCCTTGGCTGGTGGTCGGGCTCGGTAATCCGGGGCCGGAGTACGCGATGAACCGGCACAACGTCGGTTTCATGGCGGTGGATCTGCTCGCGGAGCGGATCGGCGGGAAGTTCAAGCGTGCCGGCAAGGCGCAGGCGCAGGTGCTGGAGGGCCGGATCGGTCCGGTGGGTCCGGCGAACCGACGGGTGATCCTGGCCAAGCCGATGTCGTACATGAACCTGTCGGGCGGTCCGGTGAACGCGCTGCGGGACTTCTACAAGGTGCCGCTCTCCCAGGTGGTGGCGGTGCACGACGAGCTGGACATCGAGTACGGCGCGCTGCGGCTGAAGCTGGGCGGCGGCGACAACGGGCACAACGGCCTGAAGTCGATGACGAAGGCGATGGGCCCCGACTACCACCGCGTCCGCTTCGGCATCGGCCGTCCGCCGGGCCGGATGCAGGTGGCGGACTTCGTCCTGAAGGACTTCGCCTCCGCCGAGCGCAAGGAACTGGACTACTTCGTGGACCGCGCGGCGGACGCGGTGGAGTGCCTGGTCACGGAGGGGCTGGAGCGGGCTCAGTCGGCGTACAACTCGTAGCGTCCGGGAGGTCGGCGGCACCTTGGAGTTGACCCGCCGTAGGGGTATGGCCAATGATCCCGGCCATGCCTGCTGCCTCCGCCAGTTCCGCCCGTTCCGGGTCCGTCGTCCGGGTGGGCCGGGTCGTGGTCGCGGGGGTGTTCGCCGCGCTGATCGTGTTCGCCGGGGCCTGGGGGTCCTGGGGGACCGCGCAGCACGCGATGCTGCCCAAGGGGCGTGAGCGCGGCACGCTGACGGTGACGGACTGTCTGCCGGAGCGCTGCGCGGGCACGTTCAAGCCGCTGTCGCCCGGCGCCACCGCGCGGCCCTCCGTCCGCATCGAGCGTTCGGTGGTGGTGCGCGAGGGGCACAGCTACGACGTCGTCCTCGAACCCGGTACGGACGTCGCCGTGCGCGCGGGTGTCTCCGGTGTCCTGCTGGCCTGGCTGCCGCTCGGCGGTGCGCTGCTGCTGGCCTCGGTGGTGGTCGCGGGCGGCATGCGGATGCCCTGGGCGGCCTGGGTGCTGGGCCTGGCGGGCGCGGGCCTGCTGACGGCGGCCTTCGTGCTGTCCTGAGAAAGCCGTCCCGAGAAAGCCGTCCTGATACGCCGGTGCCCCCGGAGCCGGCATGCTCCGGGGGCACCGCGTGACGCGCCGCGGGTCAGCCGGTGTTGCGCAGGCCCGCCGCGACGCCGTTGACGGTGAGCAGGAGGGCGCGGCCCAGGGTCGGGTCGGGCTCCTCACCGGCGGCGGCCGCGTCGCGCTGGCGCTTGAGCAGGGCCACCTGGAGGTAGGAGATCGGGTCCAGGTAGGCGTCGCGGATGCTCAGGGTCTGCCGCAACTCGGGCTGTGCGGCGAGGAGTTCGTCCTCGCCGGTGATGCGCAGCACCTCGGCGACGGTCAGCTCGTGCTCGGCCCTGATGGTGTCGAAGACGTGCTTCAGCTCGTCGGGGACGAGCGTGTCCACGTAGTGCTGGGCGATGCGCAGGTCGGTCTTGGCGAGGGTCATCTCGACGTTGGAGATGAAGTTCCGGAAGAAGTGCCACTGCTCGTGCATCTCACCGAGCACGGTGTCCAGACCGGCCTCGCGCAGGGCCTTCAGCCCGGAGCCGACGCCGAACCAGCCGGGGACGATCTGCCGGGACTGGGTCCAGCCGAACACCCACGGGATGGCACGCAGTCCGTCCAGCGAGACGCCGGAGCCGGGGCGGCGCGAGGGCCGCGAGCCCAGGTGCAGCTCGGCGAGCTGGTCGACCGGCGTGGAGGCGAGGAAGTAGGTCGGCAGGTCCGGGTCCTCGACGAGCCGGCGGTAGGCGGCGTGGGCGGCGTCGGAGACGACGTCCATGGCCGCGTCCCAGCGGGCGAGCGCCTCGTCGGACTGGCGGGGCGCGGTGTGCAGGGCGGACGCCTGGAGGGTGGCGGCGACCGTCAGCTCCAGGTTCTCCCGCGCGAGGGAGGGGATCAGGTACTTGTCGGAGATGACCTCGCCCTGCTCGGCATGGGCGTGTCCGTCCGAGGTGCCGGCACCGTGGCTCGCGTGTTCCGGGGGCCCTCGATGTCGGCTAGCAGGCGTTGCAGGGAGGCGCGTACGGACGGGATGTCGGGGGAGTCCAGGGTGCCCGGCAGGGGGACGCGGGCGTCCAGCGTGGCCAGGGTGCGGTGGGCGCGGTGCCAGGCGCGGGCGGTGTGGCCCTGGTGGTGGTCGGTGCAGGCGCGGGCGTAACGGGCGAGGGCCGTCGCCCAGGCGTCGTCGCGTACGCCGGGGGAGGACAGCGCCCGGCGCGCGCTGCGGCCTGCCGCGCCCGGTGCGGTACGGGCCTGTGCCACGGCCAGTGCCGCCAGGCTCACGGCGGGGGCCGGACCGCCGGGGGCGAACGCCGGAACGGTGTCGGCGGCCTGCCGGAAGCACTCGGCGGCGGTACGGGCGTCCCCGTGCTCCCACGCCACCACGCCCTCGACATACGCGACCCAGCCGATCAGCGCGTCGTCACCGGCGAGGACCGCCACCGGCCAGACCTGGCTGAGCAGGGAGCGGGCGGTGGCCGGGTCGCCGGGGGCGTGCAGCCAGGCGGCGAGCCAGCGGGCGCGGGCGGTGAGGTGGTCGTCGGCGGTCGCGCGGGGCAGCAGGCGGGCCAGATGGGCGCGGCCCTCCTCCCCGTGGTCGTGCACCGTCCACCAGAACCACAGGTCGGCGACGGTGGCCAGCGCCGCCGTCACCTGCGCGGCCGGTGCCTCGGGGCGGGACGCGTACTCCACGAGCGCTGTCAGCTCGGCCGCGTTGTCCCGGACGAGACGGGCCGCCTGGCGCTGATCGCCCGCGTGCCACAGGTGCTCGGCGACCTCCGCGAGGCGGCCGTGGTGCAGTACATGGCGTTCCACGGCCACCTCGAACTCACCGGCCGCGCGCAGGCGTTCGGCACCGAAGTCGCGGGCCGCGCGGGTCATGCGGTAGCGGGGCGGGCGCAGGCCACCCGGTTCGTCCAGGGTCTCCAGCACTCCGGCGGCGGCCAGCCGGGCGAGGCAGGTCGGGACCTGGTGCGGGGCGACTCCCGCGCCCGCGCACAGGTACGCCGCCGTCGGCTCGGTGAACGCCCCCCGGAAGACGCTGCTCCGGCTCCACACCGCGCGCTCCGGCCGCTCGCACAGCAGATACGCCGCACCGACGGCCGACCGCAGCGAGCGGTGCCTGCGCAGTGCCGCGCCGGGTGCGGCCAGCCAGCACTGGCCCTGCTCCAGCCGGTCGGCCAGCGCCCGGGCGGAGGGCTCCGCCTCCAGTTGGCCGGCGGCCAGCTCCACGGCGAGGGGTACGCCCTCCAGTACCCGGCAGATCCGGGCCACGGCCGCCGACTCCGCGCCCTCCGCGCGGAAACCGGGGGCGGCGTCGCGGGCCCGCGCGAGGAACAGCTCCACCGCCGCGTCCGGGGCCAGCGGGGCCAGCCGCAGCACCCGTTCCTCACCGAGCCCGAGCGCCTGGCGGCAGGTCACCAGCACCCGCACACCGGGTACGTCCATCAGCAGCCGTTGCACCAGCCCCGCGCACTCGGTGCGCACCGCGTCGACGTCGTCGAGCAGCAGGAGGACGGACCGCCGCCCGGCCGTGCCCCGCAACGCCACGACCAGGTCGGCGAGGGAGGGCCGGCCCTTGGTACGGGCACCGCGCGCGTCCGGTACGGCCCCAGCGCCGACCGTCCGCAGCCCACCCGCGCCCGCAGCCGCACCCCGCGGCCCGAGCACCGCATCCGACACCCGCGCGGCGAGCGCCCCCGCCGCGACGGGCCCGCCCCCGCCGGGGCACCGCACGTAGATCACCCGGCTCCGAGCGGGCGCGCCCGCCGCATCGTCACCCCTCTCATCCCCCGCCGCGACAGCCGCCAGCGCGCTCTTCCCCACCCCTGCGGCCCCCGTCACCGTGACCAGCCGATGCCGGGCCAGCTCCTCCCGGAGTGACCCCGTCTCCTCCCCGCGCCCGATCAGCCCGTCCGGCCCGCAACGCCCCGCTGCGGAAGCCCACTCCGTGTCCTCGGCGTATGCCCACACTGTTCTGCGCTCCGTAGCTCGCGGCGGTGCGGCAACCCGTGGCCGCATCCTCGGAGAGGGCAGCCAAATCGTTCCTGCACCGCGCCGCCTTCACGCAGAGTCCAACGGCCGCCCGCGACCTCGGGTGCGGAGGCGGGCCAGGGATCACACGCCGCACTGAACCCTCGTACACAGGTGCACATAGCGGCGGGCGGCCCGGAATCCGAGCCGCCCACGCATCCGGCCTGCCGGGAGAACCTAGTACTCGTCGTCCTCGTCCGGCCCCTTCCGCTTGCCGCCGCCGGGGCCCGTCTCGTCGTCCTGGTCGATCGTCCTGACCGGGCGGCTACGGCCGGGCTCGGGGAGTTCGCCCAGGTGGTTGCGGAGGTAGAGGACGTCGCCGATGAAGAGGTCGTAGACGAAGATGCCGACCAGGCCGCCGATCAGCGGGCCCACGATGGGAATCCACCAGTAGCCGCTGAACTGGCCCGGCACGCTGCCCGGGAAGGCGAGGCTCCCCCAGCCCGCCACCCAGGTGAGCAGCCGGGGGCCGAAGTCGCGGGCCGGGTTGATGGCGTAGCCCGCGTTGGCGCCGTAGGACATGCCGATCGCGGCGACCGCGAAGCCCACGATCAGCGGGGCCAGGTTCGCCTTCACCGCCTGGTTGCGCAGGTCCAGGATGGCGACCACGAACATCACCAGGAAGCCCGCGCCGGCGATCTGGTCGATCAGCGGACCCCAGATGCCACCGTGGAAGTAGGGCGCGGGGAAGGTGGCGAAGATGGAGAACGAGGCCAGGGTGTGGCCGTTGGTCTTGGGCCCGGACACCGCCGCGTCGAAGGCGTCGATCGCGTTGTGGTAGACGAGGTACACCAGCGCCGCCCCGACGAACGCGCCCGCGACCTGGGCGAACCAGTACGGCAGCACCTTCAGCCAGGGGAAACCCCGGCGTACGGCCATGGCGAGGGTGACCGCGGGGTTGAGGTGGGCGCCGCTGACGCCGCCGGCCACGTACACGCCGAAGGTCACGGCCAGCGCCCAGCCCCAGGCGACGAGCAGCCAGTCACCGGCGGCGAGGAAGATCGTCGTGGTGGTGGCGGCGCGGCCGGAGCCCGGCAGCGCGGCGACCGCCATGGCGACGACACCGCAGCCGAACGAGATGAGGACGAAGGTCCCGATGAACTCCGCCATGAGCTCGCCCGCCAGACCGCCCCGGTGCCGGAGCCGGGACGGCTTGATGAGCGGGGGAATGTCTACAGCAGCCATTGAGGCCCCCTAGCAGAGGAGCGGTGGGGCAAACATCCTCATATTCACCCACTCCGCCCCGGCCTGCAGGACGGGAAACCCGTCTGGCCTAAGGGTTGTTGCGGGGGCGCCCCCCAAAAACCGGCGCCCCCCGGGGCAGTTCCCTACGGGGTGTCAGGCCCTTGCGAGACGCGCCGTCTGTGCCGCCGTCACCGTACGCACCATCAGCGCCCCCGCCACGGCCGCGGCCGCCACGGCCAGGTCGGCCACCAGCAGCGGCCCGATCTCCGAGTAGGCCCGGCCGATCAAGGAGTCGGCGTCCCCCTGCTGGAGGAAGCCACCGAGCAGACCGGCCAGCCACAGCCCCCACCACACGTTGACCACGGCCGGCAGCCGCCGCTCCGGCGCGCTCGCCCGGTAGGCGTCGGCCACGATGCCGCGCGGGAACCAGAGGTTCACCACCGGCACCACCCAGCCCAGGTACACCCAGATCCCCGCGTACTTCGGCGGGCGCCCCGACAGCGCGCGGGCGTTGTCCCGGACCCGCCACAGCCACATCAGGAAGACCGCCGCGCACAGCAGGGGGTGAGCACGGAGCCGGCCGTGCTCACCAGGTGGTACGAGTTCTCCAGGGAGGTGAGGGGGCGGTGCACCCCGTCGCCCTGGTCCGGGAGCCCGGAGTCGGGCTCGCCCGCGCGGTACAGCCGTATCTCCCACACCGCACGGGCCAGCCAGCCGGCCCCGGTCAGCAGGAGCGCCCCGGCGGCCAGCCGGGCGAGGGAGTCCGAGGCCCGCGGGTCGGGGGGCGCGGCCGGGGCGTCGAGAGCGTTGTCCATGGTCACGGGACCCATCCTCGCCCGCTCAACTGGCCCGGCACCAGGGACTATCGCGCCCGGAGAAACCGATGAAACCCGGACAGGAGGCCGGTGCCGCGAGGGAGAGCGTCGCGGCACCGGCCCGTAGGAGAGGCGGCGGTCAGATGACCGCACGGCCCTCCGGGTGCCAGGTCGCCAGCGCCCAGATGATGAAGAAGTCGAGGCCGATGAGGATCAGCGACCAGATGGGGGCGTACGGCAGGAAGAGGAACTGCAGGATCAGGCCCAGCGAGATGATCACGATGCCGACCACCCGCGCCCAGGCCGCTCCCATCAGCACCCCAGCGCCGGCCGCCACCACGATCACACCGGCCACCAGCAGGATCCAGCCCCAGCCGGTCAGGTCGATCTTGTAGACGTAGGCGTTGATCCGGGCGTACACGTCGTCCAAGGCGATCGCCGAGATGCCCTGGAAGATGTGAAGGATGCCGTTCACCAGCATCAGCACACCCGCGAAGACCGCGCCTCCCTGGGCCAGCCCGTTGTGCTCGGACCGCGCCGACTGCGTCTGCTGGGTCATGGCCGTACCTCCGACGTCTCGTCCCCGTGGACCCCGGACGGGGTCGTAGGTACGACGATCCGACGCGCGGCGCCCGGCGACCACGGGGACTAGGCCGTACGGGTGACGCCCCGGCACGGTGCGGGGCGTCTCACGCCATCCAGAAGAACACCGCCGTCATCCGCTTCTCCTCCAGCGTGCGGCCGGTGTAGGCGGTCGCGCTGTGCACCAGGTTGGCGTGGTAGAGCAGCAGCCGGTTGGCGCGGTGCGGCACGCGCACGTCCTCCTCGAAGGCGTCGGGAGCGACGAAGCGGGTACCGAGGGCGTCGACGAGGTTGTCGTGCGGGGCCTGGACGACATTGCCGCCGAGCCGCCCGCCGGGGAGGGACTGACGGAAGAAGCTGGTGCCGCAGGACTTCGGCACGCCGGGGTTGAGGTAGAGCACGGCCGCGTACCGGCACAGCGCGCGGGAATCGGTGTGCGGGCGGGGCTCGCTCTCGCCCTCGCCGACCACCTGGACGCAGTTGTGGTTGAGGGTGCCGCCGCCGGGCGCCCGCTGCACCCACAGCTCCTTCGCGCCGGTCGCCTTCCTCACCAGCCGCTCCACGCTCGCCAGCTCACCGGGTTCGAGACCGGGCATCGCCCGCAGTCCGGGCCAGGTCTGTGAGGTGTACGGGTATCCCTCGGCCCAGTCCTCCTTGGCCAGGCACCGCTCGCGCACCGCACCGGCGTCGGGCAGCGCGTCGTCCAGCACCCAGTAGTCGCGGCCCTCGGTGGGCTTGCGGTACGGCAGAACGGGCAGGGCCGCGGGCGTCCGGGGCGTTGGCTGTGGGGGCATGCGGCGAAATCTAGGCCGGTCACCT
Source organism: Streptomyces sp. SID1328 (assembly GCF_009865595.1). Taxonomy (NCBI): domain Bacteria; kingdom Bacillati; phylum Actinomycetota; class Actinomycetes; order Kitasatosporales; family Streptomycetaceae; genus Streptomyces; species Streptomyces sp. SID1328. The sequence goes on from NZ_WWKH01000559.1 coordinate 14,433, forward strand.
GGGCCGCTTCGCCCGAGGAGAGGTCAACCTTTGGCCAACGTCCATCCATACACTGGTCGTTGGCGGGCCAAGGACGCCCCCGTCGCACAGCACCGGAAACCGGCGCGGAATCTTTACGGCGGCTGTCGAGTCGAATCGGCTCCGCGTCCGTACTGCTGTGTGTCTGAACCGCCTGTCGGCGGAACCACGACCCGGGCAGGAGGAACGGTGCGCTTTTCGCGGAACGCGACGGGAACTCTCTTCGTGGGCGGTGCCATGGCACTGACCCTCGCGGCGCTGGCTTACCCGAGCATGCTCGGGCTGAACACCGTATCCAGTTCACAGACCCGTATCGTCGCCAACACCCAGTGGGGTCCGCTCACCGAGCAGGACCGGGACTTCGTGGTGAAGGTGCGCGCGGCCGGGCTGTGGGAGTACCCGCTCGGGCAGATCGGGCTCCAGAAGGGCTCCTCCGAGGGGGTCAAGATCGCCAGCAAGCACCTGATCGACGGGCACGCGGCGCTGGACGCCTCCTGCCGCAAGATCGCGCCGATGCTGAACATCACGATCCCCAACGTGGCGAGCCCCCAGCAGGAGGGGTTCGTGACCCAGCTCAAGGGTGAGACCGGCAAGGCGTTCGACACCGACTTCGCCAACATCCTGCGGATGACGCACGGTTCGATCTTCAACGCCATCGCGAAGATCCGGTCCACCACCAAGAACTCGTTGATCCGCTCGCTGGCCGACCAGGCCAACGACACCGTGCTCGACCACATGACGGTGATGGAGAAGACCGGCCTGGTCGACTTCGACCAGACCATCTTCCAGCAGACCACCCCGCCCAAGCTGCCCTCGGACAACCTCACCCCGCCCCCGCCGGACCCCGGTCAGCCGCAGGTCGTGCTCACCCCGCCGCCGAACGCCACCTCGACCCCGTTGGCCATCCCCGGCGAACCGGGCTCGAACAGCACCCGCGAGGACCCCACCCCGGCCGAGCCGAGCCCCACCCCGACGATCGGCTAGCCCAGCCACACCGTGGTGTCCGGCGGGAGTACGTCCGGCTCGCTCAACGGCGTGCTGGACAGCAGGAGTTCCCCCGCCGGACGCTCCACCGGCTCCGTGGTGAGGTTGGTCAGGCAGCGCCAGCCGGGGGCGCGGGTGAAGTCCAGGACGCCGGGCGGCGCGCCGGGCGTCCAGGTCAGTTCCTCGCCCTGGAGCAGCTTGCGGCGCAGCCTGAGCGCGCTGCGGTACAGCTCCAGCGTGGAGCCCTGGGCACCGGCCTGCGCCTCGACGGCGTACCGGGCGAACGACTCCGGCTGCGGCAGCCAGGCCGGCCCCGGGCCGAAGCCGTACGAGGGTCCGGTGACCGTCCACGGCAGGGGTACGCGGCTGCCGTCCCGGCCTTTACGGGTGTGCCCCGACTGTTCCCAGACCGGGTCGCGCAGCGCCTCGGCGGGCAGGTCGGCGACCTCGGGCAGGCCCAGTTCCTCGCCCTGGTAGAGGTAGGCCGAGCCGGGCAGGGCCAGCATCAGCAGGGTCGCGGCGCGGGCCCGGCGCAGTCCCGCGTCGGGGTCGGTGGCGGGGTCGGTGCCGCCCGAGCGCAGCCAGGCGTCCAGGTCGGTGCCGGGCGGCAGGACCAGGCGGGAGGCGTGCCGGACCACGTCGTGGTTGGAGAGCACCCAGGTCGCCGAGGCGCCGACGGTGTGCGCCTCCGCGAGGGAGGCGGTGATGGCGCGGCGCAGGCGCTCTGCGTCCCAGCCGGTCTCCAGGTACTCGAAGTTGAACGCCTGGCCGAGTTCGTCGGGGCGGGCGTACAGGGCGCGGCGGGTGTCCGGGACCCAGGCTTCGGCCACGGCGGTGCGGGGCGGGTCGTAGGCGTCCAGCAGGGTGCGCCAGTCGCGGTAGATCTCGTGGACCTCGTCCCGGTCCCAGTAGGGGTGGCTGCCGGGGGCGAGCAGGGGCAGGGCCGCCTCGCCGGTGGCGCCGACGCTCCCGACGTCCCGCAGGGGTTCGGTGAGGTCCTTGGCCAGGCCGTGGGCGACGTCCACGCGGAAGCCGTCCACGCCCCGGTCGGACCAGAAGCGCAGGGTGGCGCGGAAGTCCTCGCGGACCTCGGGGTGGGACCAGTCGAGGTCGGGCTGTTCCGGGGCGAACAGGTGGAGGTACCAGTCGCCGTCCGGGACGCGGCTCCAGGCGCTGCCGCCGAACACCGACTGCCAGTCGGTGGGCGGGAGTTCGCCGTACTTTCCCCGGCCGGGGCGGAAGACGTAGCGGGCGCGGGCCGCCGAGCCGGGCGCGGAGAGCAGGGCTTCCTGGAACCAGGGGTGGCGGTGGGAGGTGTGGTTGGGGACGAGGTCGACGATGACCTTCAGGCCCAGGCGGTGGGCCTCCGCGACCAGGGTGCCGAAGTCGTCCAGGGTGCCGAGGCGCGGGTCGACGCCCCGGTGGTCGGCGACGTCGTAGCCGCCGTCGGCCAGTTCGGAGGGGTAGAAGGGGCTGAGCCACAGGGCGTCGACGCCGAGCGTGGCGAGGTGGTCCAGGCGGGCGGTGACGCCCGCGAGGTCGCCCAGGCCGTCGCCGTCGGCGTCCGCGAAGCTGCGGGGATAGACCTGGTAGATGACGGCCTGCCGCCACCAGTCGGGGTTCCTGGACGAGAGGTCCGCCATGCGGGCTCCGTTCGTACGGTTCACCTCAGGCCAGGAATCTGCCCAACTCGGCCCGAACCGGAAACGTGAACGCCGGCTACGGCCGCTCCACCGTCTTCAGGTAGAGGTCCACGTACCGGGCCACGTCGACATCCAGCGCCACGTCCACCAGGGGCCGCGCGCGGGCGCCGCCGTGGATCTCGGACTCGCCCGGCCGGGGGCGGCGGTCCACGACGGTCTGGCCGCGCGCCGGGCCGGGGGCGAGGCTGACCTCGACCGGGAGCGGACGGGTGGTGAGCCCGGCCGGGTCGGCCACCGCGCAGAC
>NZ_WWKH01000560.1:0-4577 GCF_009865595.1 Streptomyces sp. SID1328
GGTAGGCGAGGGCGCCCCAGCCGATGACGCCCCCCGCCAGCGCGGCCGGGACGCCGCCGCCGTGCAGGCGCAGGCAGGCGGCGGCCTCGGCGCAGGGGACACAGGTGGCCAGGTGGCGGGAGAGGTCCTCGGGGGTCTCGGCGCCGGGCGAGCGGGTGACGGCGTCCAGCAGGCGGGCGTAGCTGCGGCACTCGGCGTCCAGCGGAGTGTCGCGGTGGGCGCGGTGGCAGCGGTCGTGGAACAGTACGCGGACCTGGTCGAGTTCGGCGCCCGTGGTCAGCGGGTCCAGGCCCAGCCGGCGGGCGACGGTGGGCAGCGGGAGCGACTCCACCTCGGCGAGCCAGAGCAGCGTGGCATCGGCCTCGGGCATGTCCCGAAGACCCCGCAGGGCGATGGGCCGGCCCAGCGGAGGACCTGTGTAACGGGCGGCCGCCTCGGAGTTGAGCCAGAGGCGGAGGTCGGGGTCGAGCTGGTGTCCCTTGCCCGCGCTCTCCCACCCGGCCGCCGTCTCCCGGACAGCGGTGAGGAGTCGAGGGATGACCGGCAGCCGGGCGGTACGGCCGCGCACGGCGCCCTGCGCGGCCCGCAGCTCACGCATCCCCGACGTAAAGGCCTCATCGGCCAGTTGGTGTGCCGTTCCCGCTCCGGCCGTGCACAGGTCGGCGTAGGAGAGAACCGCGTCCCAGCACTCGGCGAACAGCGCTGCCTCGGCGGCATCCTGAGGGGGCGACAGATCGGGCATCGGTCTCCAGCGTCCACGAGCGAGGGGCAACTCACCACAGCGATTGTGGAGTTGGGGCCTCGCGGAGGCAGGAGCCTTTCACGCCGCCGCCGGGCTGACAAGCGGATCGGGTGAGCGGCCCGTCGCCCGGCGTGACCGTGACCGCCCGCCGCGCGCCCGCCACTCCGTCAGGGGATACGGAAGCGGGCGCTCAGCGGTTCAAAACCGGCGAGCCACAGGCCGGTCAGACCTCCACCCGCTCCTCCGCGGACAGGCTGTCCATGAAGGAGCTGACGGAGAACACCGCGTTGCCCGGGCCGGGCGGGCCGTAGCCGGGCGGGTAGGAGAGGCCGAAGTCGTCCATGGTGTTGCGGTACGCCTCCAGCAGCCGGATGTGGTACTCGAGCGGCGCGCCCTGCGGGTTGGCCTTGCCGAGCGGGGTGGTGGGCTCGGGGCACCAGGTGGTGAAGCGGGGCGTGATGCCGTGCGACATGAAGAAGCGCAGCCCCTCGGTGGTGGAGGCGATGGCCTCGTCGACGCTGGTGAAGCCGAAGGGCTCGGCCATCTCCACGCCCGCCACGAAGTTGGGGATCACGTTGCTCGCGCCGAACACGTCGGCGGAGTCCAGGATGCGCTTGTGCCACTCGTCCCGGCCGACGTACCGCTCCTTGCCGGGGCAGTACATCTTGAACAGGTACTCGTCCCACACCTCGAAGTTGGGGTGGTAGATCTGCACGCCGTAGTCCTTGAAGCGCTGCACGTCCGGCTTGGGCAGCGCCTGCGCGACGACCTTCCCGATCCAGCGGCCCGGGAAGTGCTCCTCGATGGCCTTGGCGTACCGGCCGTAGAAATCGGCCTCGTCCAGCCCCTGGACCTTCGTCGTGATCGCCCCGCCCGTGAGGGTGTACGCGGTGGAGATCTTGGCGGTGTCGTACTTGTCGATGATCTCCAGCGCCTCGAGGACCTCGTCGACGTCCTTCACGCCCGTGTACGGCCGGCCCGCCGCCTTGTGCTGGCGCCAGTTGTGGTTGATGTCGCAGTACTGGCACTCCTCCTTGGCGCCGAAGTACTGGCAGACGCGGAACGCGGTGAGGTAGATCAGGTAGCCCCACTGGATGGTCGGGGCCACCTCCATGACCGACTTCCCGTTGGAGAGCTTGTGCCGGTAGTACTCCGGCATCGGCGGCACGCCGACGTCGGAGATCCGCTTGCCGTCGAGGTAGAGGCCGAGCCGGCCGTGCTCGTCGGCGGCGACCCGGTAGGGGGAGGCGGGGTTCACCCGCACGGAGACGACCGTACGGCGCAGGTCGTAGGGGCCACCGGTGAGGATGATCTCCTCCGGGGGCCTGCGGAGGGCGGCCTCGCCCAGCTCGGGAAGGGTGCCGTGGTCGAAGGAGAAGATGAAGTACGACTTCGGCTTGACCTCGCCGCCCTCGTTGTCGCTGAGGGCCGAGGCGTCGAAGGCGACTCCGCCCCGGAGCAGGTCCTCCTTGAAGACGGCCTCCCGCGGCACATGCGGGAACCGCTCCATCAGATCCTCGACCAGCGCGGTGCGGCTGCCCATCCCTGTCTCCTCCCGGCTCACACGTACATCTCACACCGTATGCCCCCACTTCCCGGCAAGCCCTGCCGGGGGGTTGTGAGGCATGCGACGTGCTGTCCCGGCCTCCGGGTCTCCCCAGGTCACGGGAGTGATGAGAGGGTCTGGGCACAGGCACTCTCGGGAGGGACGGCAGGGATGACCAAGTCGGCACGGGCGGTCACCAACTGGGCGCGGAACATCACGTACACGGCCGACGCGTTCCACCGGCCCACCTCGCCGGACGCACTGCGGGCGCTGGTTGCGGGCAGCGCGCGGGTGCGGGTGCTGGGCAGCGGGCACTCCTTCAACCGGATCGCGGACCCCGGCGCCGGGGGCGTGCTGCTGTCGGTGGCCGGGCTGCCCCCGGTGATCGACGTGGACACGACGGCCCGGACGGTACGCGTCGGCGGCGGGGTCCGGTACGCGGAGCTGGCCCGCACGGTGCACGCGCACGGGCTGGCACTCGCCAACATGGCGTCCCTGCCACACATTTCGGTCGCCGGGTCGGTCGCCACGGGCACCCACGGCTCCGGCGTGGGCAACGGCCCGCTCGCCTCGGCGGTACGCGAGGTCGAACTGATCACGGCGGACGGCGGCACGCTGCGGATCGCCCGCGGCGACGCCCGTTTCGACGGCGCCGTGACCTCGCTCGGCGCGCTCGGCGTGGTCACCGCGCTCACCCTCGACCTGGAACCGGCGTACGAGGTCGAGCAGCACGTCTTCGCCGAACTCCCCCTGGAGGGACTGGACTACGAGACGGTCGCGGCCTCGGCGTACAGCGTCAGCCTGTTCACCGACTGGCGGGCGCCGGGGTTCCGGCAGGTGTGGCTGAAGCGGCGCACCGATCAGGCGCCGGTGGACTTCCCGTGGGCGGAGCCGGCGGCCGGGGCGATGCATCCGGTGCCGGGGATGCCCGCGGTCAACTGCACCGAGCAGGGGGGCGTGCCCGGCCCCTGGCACGAGCGACTGCCGCACTTCCGGGCCGAGTTCACGCCCAGCAGCGGCTCGGAACTCCAGTCGGAGTACCTCCTGCCGAGGGCGGACGCCCTGGTCGCGCTGCACGCCCTGGACGCGATCCGGGCGACGCTCGCCGGGGTGGTGCTGACCTGCGAGGTACGGACGGTCGCGGCCGACGCGCAATGGCTCAGCCCGGCGTACGGGCGGGACTCGGTGGCGCTGCACTTCACCTGGATCGAGGACGCGGCGGCCGTGCTCCCCGTCGTGCGCGCGGTGGAGGCCGCGCTCGGCGCGCTGGACGCCCGGCCGCACTGGGGGAAGGTGTCCGAGATGCCGTCGGCGGTGGTGCGGGAGCGGTTCCCGAGGCTGGCCGGTTTCCGGGCACTGGCGGCCGAGCTGGACCCGGCGGGCAAGTTCGCCAATGCGTTCGTGCGGGAGATTCTTGCCTAGAGCCTCTAGGATGCGGGCTTGGCATCCAAGGAGGTGGGTCCATGGCGCGTGCGGGGATCACGGCCGACCGGCTGGTCGCGGCCGCCGCCGAACTCGCGGACGAGGCCGGTTTCGAGCACGTCACCCTCTCCGCCCTGGCCCGGCGCTTCGGCGTGAAGGACGCGAGCCTGTACTCGCACGTCCGGAACCTGAACGACCTGCGCACCCGGCTGGCGCTGTACGCGGGCGGTGAACTGATCGACCGCATCGCGGCGGCGGTCGCCGGACGCGCGGGCCGGGACGCGCTGACCGCGTTCGCGGACGCCTACCGCGCCTACGCCCTTCAGCACCCCGGCCGGTACGCGGCCACCCAGATCCGTATCGACCAGTCCCTGACCGCGGACTCCCCCGCCCTGCGCCGCACCGCCGAGATCACCTACGGGATGCTGCGCGCCTACGGCCTCTCCGAACCCGACCTCACGGACGCGGTGCGCCTGCTGCGCAGCACCTTCCACGGCTACTGCGTACTCGAATCGGCGGGCGGCTTCGGCGCCGGCCGCGCGGTGGACGCCTCCTGGGAGAAGGGGGTCGAGGCGCTGCACCGGGCGCTCGAACACTGGCCCAGGGAGGCCCAGGCATGACACCCGGCTTCGACCTCACCGGCACCGGCCCGGTGCTGCTGCTCCTGCCGGGCGGCGCCGGGCATCCGATGGGGCTGGGACCGCTGATCGCGCGGCTGGCGCGCCGGTTCACCGTGGTGACGTACGACCCGCTGGGCCTGGCGCACGGGCGCCTCGGGGAGCCGGTGCCGGACCAGCGGCCGGAGGACTGGGCCGACGGCGCGGACCGGGTGCTGGCCGCCGTGCTGCCGCCCGGTGAGCGGGGTTA
>NZ_WWKH01000561.1:0-4149 GCF_009865595.1 Streptomyces sp. SID1328
CGGCCCCGCCTCGGCCGTGACCACCGCGCCCGCGCCCGCAGGCCGCCGGGGTCGTCCCGTCCTGCCCCCCGGCCGCCTGGGCATCCAGCTCTACAGCCTGCGCGACAAGGTCGGCACCCTCGGCTTCGCCCCCGTCTTCGCCGAACTGGAGAAGTACGGGTACGACGAGATCGAGTTCGCCGGCTACACCCAGGGCTCGGCCGGCCCCATCACCCTGCCGCGCCTCAGGCGTCTGGCCAGGGAACACGGTCTGACGCCGATCGGCAGCCACGTCGGCTACTACTCCGACGACCCGAACGCCTACACCTTCGCCCAGAACCTCGAAAAGGTCCTTGACGACGCCCAGGCCCTGGGCCTCAAGCACATCGGCACCGCATCCGGCCCGTTCCGCTACGGTTCGACCGTCGACGCCTGGAAACGCGCCGCAGAGGAGTTCAACACCTACGGGGCGGCGGCCAGGGCTCGCGGCATGAAGTTCTACCAGCACAACCACTCGGACGAGTTCGCCTTCGCCACCGACAACCCCAAGGTCCGCCTCTACGACGTCCTGCTGGCGGAAACCGACCCCGACCTCGTCTACCTCGAAATGGACATCTACTGGGCCTACGCGGGCCAGTTCCGCTTCTCCAAGCGCCCCGACGGCACTCCCGCGCCCTTCGACCCGCTGGACTACGTCCTCGCCCGCCCCCACCGCTACCCGCTCTTCCACGTCAAGGACGGCGTGAGCGATCCCACGAACGAGTTCGGCTACCGCATGACGGACGTCGGTGACGGCGACATCGACTACCAGCGATTCATCGCCGCCGTCACCCACCTGCGCGGCCAACGCCAGGCACACCACTGGCAGACGGAGCACGACAGCCCGCCGGACTCCCTGAGCTTCGCCCGCCGCTCGAGCGCGTACCTGCACTCCCTGCGCGAGAAGTGCTGACGGTCACCACACGAAGACTCGCTCTGGTGGGAGCGTCGAGCCTCCGCCAGAGCGAGTCGTCATCGTGCGTTGCGTTGCCGCGGATCAGCGGGTGTAGGTGACCCGCTTCTCCTTGAGGGACGCGCAGTTGGAGCCGGAGATCTGCACGTACACGTTCTTGATCTGGCCGCCCCAGTCGACGCAGTGGCCCTTGCCGTAGACGTAGGTCGGCCCGGCGTACGAGGTGAAGCTGCCGTAGTCGTCGTCACCCTGGTCGGTGTCGGCGACGTAAAGCCAGGCCGACATGTCGACCGCGGTGCCGGGGCTGTTGCGGATGGTGGTCACACAGTTCTTGCCGTTGGACGCGTTGTAGGTCAGGTAGACGGTCCCGAGCGAGCCGACGGCCGCGGAGTTGACGGTGCGGTAGCTGCTCCCGCAGACCTTCTGCGGAGTGGTGTTGGGCGCGGCGGACGCCGGCGCGGCCATCGCGGTACTGGCCCCGAGCGCGAGCGCGGCCAGAGCACCGACAGTGAGGGTAGTACGGTTGAATCGCATATTTCCCCCTTGTGGCTGTAGGAGCTCGTTGCTCCTGACTGGTCTGACTGGCGACGCATACGGATGGTTGTACCGGTCTCCGAAGAAACCTGTCACTCGTCGGCGTCGGCCCGCCGCTGCACTTCACAGTGGCTGATCCGGGAGACGTCTCCCGCCCGGCCCCCGAACACGCGGTGGGTTGCCGTACCCTTCGCCGGCACCGACACCTGGTCGGTGGTCTCGGCCATCTTGAACCCGCTCTCATCCCGGAACCCGACCTTCACGGTGAAGATCGCGTCGCGCGCGTTCGGATTCCGGACCTCGACGGTCGTGTAGGGATCATCCGCGTCCGCACAGTGCTTGAGCACGGCGGTGCCGTCCCTGAGGGGCCGAGCGGACGCCGTGGGGGAAGAGCGGGTGGTGGGCCGCGACCGGTACGCACCGCTGCCGCTGGACCTGTCGGGCGTGCTGGTGCCGTACGGGCCACCACTGCCCGAGGCGGATGAACTGTCGTGGTCCTGACTGGAGTTGCTACATCCACCACCACTGCTGTGATGGCTCCCGCTCCCATGCCCCCGACTCGACGAAAACCCGGTCAGGGCCAGCACGACCATCCCGGACACCATGACGAACTTGAGCCTGCGCCCCCGTGTGTACATGCGGCCACCCTACTCAGGGCTTCCCGTCTCCTTTCCTGCTGTGTGGGTTGGTGGCCTGTGTAGGTCAGGGCCGGTTTGGCATCCCCGCCCTGCCCCCCGAGATCCTGCGCGCGGCCTCCTGGCGGGCTCGAAGTGGGCGGGGGAGTCGAAGTAGGGCGGCGGTCCGGCAACCGGCCATCGCCCCCAGGTGATGGTGCGCCAGCCGGCGTAGCCGGTGTCACCGCCGTCCCAGCACCGGGGAGTTCGCCGCCGGCGCGGTCGGCGTCGGCAGCCAGGTGGTCCGCAGGTGGTTGCTCACTTCGATCGCTTCGCGGGGGTCGGCGACACCGATGTGCACGCGGCATGCGCAGGCGCTCTGCTCGTCGTCCAGCGCGCGGAAGAGGGACATGCTCTCCGCGTACCGCGGGCCCGGCGCTAGGGGGGCGGGTGCGACAGGGCCAGTGATCGGTGATCTGTTGGAGGCGATGTGCAGGCCTCGGTCGGCGGCGGCGTGTGCCAACGCCGCCCGCACGGTGCGGAGTTCTACAACCGCCTCATTCAGGCAGGTGTGGGGTTCGGTGCGGCCTTCGACCTGGTAGCGGGTCAGTTCGGTACCGACGCGGTGCCCGAGTTCGACGGCGGCCGCGGCGGCCACCTGCGGGCCCTCGGGCCTGAGCGCACAGCTGCCGCGCCGAGCACGGCTTCCCACAGCCCTCTCCCAGACTCCGGCGCCCCTATGGGATCGCGACGGGTGCGCTGTGAGACGCGGCAACGGTGATGCGGCGCCTGGATCCGGGCTCGGGTCTGCCGTTGCGGGGCGCGGGTGCACCCGAAGGTGGAGGAGATTGGGCGGCGGCTTGAGGCGTGGACGGCCTCGAACGCGGTCGCCACCCGGCCGGCCACCCGCACCGTGCCCTCCCGCAGCGGCAACTGCGGTTTACCACCACGACCTCCTCGGCCGCATCCGACACGGCCAGGCCGCCACAGCCACCCGACCCGGCGCTTGGGCCAGCTTCGGCCTGATCAGGCTGGAGCTCCCGCAACTCGCGCTGAGCCCAGATGGGTCGCTGCCGCTCCGCGACGCCGTACCGCACGCACCGCACCGCAGCGCCCGCACCGATCCGAGCTCTTGAGCGCGAGCACAGGAGACGACTGAGAAGTCGTCTCATTTGGTTGAGTCGGCTGTCCGCTGCGGTGGGGATTATTGAACGGCTGATGCCGGACGAGTTGTGGGAGCTGTTCCAGAGGGTCGCGCCGGAGGCCCCATCGCGGTCTCAAGGTGGCGGGCGGCGTCGGCACGGCGACCGTGAGGTGCTGGCAGCGTGGCGACGTCGGGCTGCACGTGGCAGCAGTTGCCGACGTCGTCGTTCGGACCATCCGGGGCGACAGCTCACCGCCGGTTCACCGAGTGGACGAAGGCCCGCGTGCGGGCCAAGCTGCACCGCCTGGTCCTCGACGAACTCAGGTCCCGCGGCGACCTGGACTGGTCCCGCTGCGCGATCGACTCGGTGAACATGCGGGCCCTGATAAAGGGGTTCTGACAGGTCCAAATCCTGTCGACCGGGGCAAGTACGGTTCGAAGATCCACCTGATCACCGAGCGGACCGGTCTGCCCCCTGTCTGTCGGCAGGGCCGGGTGCTGCGGGGGATGAGGCCCGCCCTGCGGACGTGCCGGCCCCGCTGGAGAGCACGACTACCCCCACTGCCGGCGCCAGGCCGACCCCACACGTGGCAGCGACGACCGCCCGCACGCGCGGCGTGGTGCGCGCGGCACCGTCCCTACCACGGCTCAGTTGATCGGGTCCGCAGCGACGCGCCGTGATTACGCGGGTGAGGAGACGCCAGAATGTCACTCGGAAAGCCTAATAGTATGTCAATCTGCCGTTTGGCCAACTGATGTGATAGACCATCAGTTCAGGGAAAAGACCCAAGAATACCCTGTTTGGAGCTGAATTCCCAAACCACCGATATGCCGGTCATGTCGCGTTTAGGTAGGTTCATCCATGAGCCGGCCCGTCGGGCCGGTGCCTCTGTACGACAGGAGATCGTGAGATGAAGCTTCGTTCG
>NZ_WWKH01000562.1:0-3997 GCF_009865595.1 Streptomyces sp. SID1328
GCCCCGGCGCCCTGCACGCGCGCCTGGCAGCCGCCGACCCCGAGGCCGCGCGCGCCATCCTCCCCAGCAACGGCCGCCGCATCGTCCGCGCCCTGGAGGTCATCGAGATCACCGGGCGCCCCTTCACCGCCAACCTCCCCGGCCACGACTCGGTCTACGACACCCTCCAGATCGGCGTCGACGTCGCCCGCCCCGAGCTGGACGAGCGCATCGCGCGCCGCGTCGACCTCATGTGGGAGGCCGGGCTGGTGGACGAGGTGCGCGTGCTGGAGGCCCAGGGGCTGCGCGAGGGCCGTACGGCGTCCCGCGCGCTCGGGTACCAGCAGGTGCTCAACGCGCTCGCCGGAGAGTGCACCGAGGAGGAGGCGCGCGTGGAGACCGTGCGCACCACCAAGCGCTTCGCGCGCCGCCAGGACACGTGGTTCCGGCGCGACCCCAGGGTCCAGTGGCTCAGCGGGGCCGCGGCGGACCGCGGGGAACTTCCGGGGCGGGCGCTGACGTTGGTCGAACGACCGGTCACAGCCTGATCACGTCATGGCATCGGGATGCGCCACCGGTCAGCCCGGCCTCCGGCGCCGTGCCATCATCGAGCTTCGATCGACCAGTGAAGTCCTAGTTGGGAGGGCGCGTGGCGATGGAGGCCAGCCCTCGTGACACCGCAGCAGGCACCGAGCACATCACCACCGACGGTGACGATCCCGGCGTCGAGGACCGTCTGACCGACGACGGCCCGGACGACGACATCCCGATCGTGGTCGTCGCCGACGGACCGACGCCCGAGGAGATGTTCGCGGGCGGCCCCGAGGTCGAGGTCGAACTGCGTCCCCAGCGGCGGCTGCGCATCTGGCAGCTCGCGCCCATCGTGGGCCTGGCCGCGCTCGGCTCGCTGATGTTCGCCTTCCCGCTCGCCTTCGACTTCGGCGACAGCGGCGCGGTCATCGCCATGCTGGGCCTGCTGATCTGCTCCTGCGCCGCCGGCTGGGGCATGATGGCCGCCCGCCGCGTCGGCTACACCTGGCCCGGCCTGCCCCCGCGCGGCTCCGGCCGCCGCGCCGACTGGCGCGTCGCCCTCTCCTACGCGCTGCTCGTGGGCGTCGTCGCGGTCCTCGCCGTATGGCGGGTCGCCCGCCTGCGCTAGCGCCCCCGGCTGCCCTCGGACGGTGTCCGGGACACCCCGTACGATCGAGGGATGAGCACGCGGATCGCATTCCTCAAGGGTCACGGCACCGAGAACGACTTCGTGATCGTGCCCGACCCCGAGAACGCCCTCGACCTGACGCCCGCCGCCGTGGCCGCGCTCTGCGACCGCCGGGCCGGCATCGGCGGCGACGGGGTGCTGCACGTGGTGCGCTCCGCCGCGCACCCCGAGGCCCGCGACATGTCCGGCGAGGCCGAGTGGTTCATGGACTACCGCAACGGGGACGGCTCGGTCGCCGAGATGTGCGGCAACGGGGTGCGTGTGTTCGCGCGCTACCTCCAGCACGCCGGACATGTGGGCGAAGGCGACCTCGCCGTCGCCACGCGCGGAGGCGTGAAGCGCGTCCACATCGCCAAGGACGACGCCGGCGCCGGAGACGTCACCGTCGGCATGGGCCGGGCCCGCCTGCCCCAGGGCGAGGTCACGGTCAGCGTCGGTGCGCGGAGCTGGCCCGCGCGGAACGTGAACATGGGAAACCCGCACGCCGTCGCCTTCGTGGACGACCTCGCGCACGCCGGTGACCTGTACACCGCGCCGCCGGTCGGGCCGGAGGGCGCCTACCCGGACGGCGTCAACGTGGAGTTCGTCGTCGACCGGGCTCCCGGACACGTCGCCATGCGTGTGCACGAGCGCGGCTCCGGGGAGACCCGTTCCTGCGGCACGGGCGCGTGCGCCGTCGCCGTGGCCGCCGCCCGGCGCGACGGCGCCGACCCGGCCGTCACCGGCACCCCGGCCACGTACACCGTGGACGTGCCCGGCGGCCGGCTGGTCATCACCGAACGACCGGATGGTGAGATCGAGATGACGGGCCCCGCCGTGATCGTCGCCCAGGGAGAGATCGACACCGAGTGGCTGGAAAACGCGGCCCGCTGACCTGGACGGACCGTTCCCCGGTGGCTCCGTACGCCGGTGACCAGCCGTTCTCCGACAGCGAGGCCGTTCGAAACCGCGGCCGACGGGAGGGCACGTGGCGCAAACTCTAAACCTCCGTTCCGTCGCTCGAATGGGTGATCCGTTTCACGCTGGCCGAGAGGCGGTCGGTAGCACGTGATGGGCTCGATAGCATCAAGCACCGGCACGGACGGGGGAACGTCGCCAACCCTGAGCCGCGTATGCCCTTCGGGCCCCGTCCGCCGGTCCACGAGCCGGAGGTGCCCATGAGTGCGGAGGCCACGAACCCCGCGAGCCCAGGCCCGGTAGCGCCCTCGGCGCCCACGGTGGCCCGCAGGAAGTCCCGGCCGCGGATCGATCTGCGCAGGCTGGGGCGGGCCGCGCTGCTCGGCCCCGCCGTCCGGAGCAAGCTGCCCGACGCCATCGGACATGTCGCCGAGGCCCACCGCGCCCACCACCCAGACGCCGACCTCGACCCGCTGCGCCGTGCCTACCTCCTGGCGGAGACCTCCCACCGCGGCCAGATGCGCAAGAGCGGCGAGCCGTACATCACCCACCCCCTCGCGGTCACCCTGATCCTCGCCGAACTCGGCGCCGAGACCACCACCCTGACGGCCTCCCTCCTCCACGACACCGTCGAGGACACCGACGTGACGCTCGACCAGGTCGGGGAGGAGTTCGGGGAGGAGGTCCGCTACCTCGTCGACGGCGTGACCAAGCTGGAGAAGGTCGACTACGGCGCCGCCGCCGAGCCGGAGACCTTCCGCAAGATGCTCGTCGCCACCGGCAACGACGTCCGCGTGATGTCGATCAAACTCGCCGACCGGCTGCACAACATGCGCACCCTCGGCGTGATGCGCCCCGAGAAACAGGCGCGGATCGCCAAGGTCACCCGCGACGTCCTCATCCCGCTCGCCGAACGCCTCGGTGTCCAGGCCCTGAAGACCGAGCTGGAAGACCTCGTCTTCGCCATCCTCCACCCCGAGGAATACGCCCGCACCAGCGAACTCATCGCACAGAACGCCGCCGGGGGAGACCCGCTCGCCGAGGTCGCCGACGAGGTGCGCGGGGTGCTCCGCGAGGCCGACATCCCGGCCGAAGTCCTCATCCGGCCCCGCCACTTCGTCTCCGTCCACCGCGTCTCCCGCAAGCGCGGCCCGCTGCGCGGCACCGACTTCGGCCGTCTGCTGGTGCTGGTGAACGAGGACGCGGACTGTTACGCCGTCCTCGGTGAACTGCACACCTGTCTCACCCCGGTGGTCTCGGAGTTCAAGGACTTCATCGCCGTACCGAAGTTCAACCTCTACCAGTCGCTGCACACCGCCGTGGCCCGCCCGGACGGCCAGGTCGTCGAAGTCCTCATCCGTACGCACCGCATGCACCAGGCCGCCGAGGCGGGGGTGATCGCGCTCGGCAACCCCTACACCCCGCCCGCCGAGGAGCAGAGCGCCGGCCTCGACGGCGAGCGGGCCGACCCCACCCGCCCCGGCTGGCTCTCCCGCCTCCTCGACTGGCAGCGCGGCGCCCCCGACCCCGACACCTTCTGGTCCACCCTGCGTGACGACCTCGCCCAGGACCGCGAGATCACCGTCGTCCGGCCCGACGGCGGCACCCTGGGCCTTCCCGAGGGCGCCACCTGCGTCGACGCCGCCTACGCCCAGTACGGCGACGACGCCCACGCCTGCATCGGCGCCCGCGTCAACGGCCGTCTGGCCGCCCTCGGCACCGTCCTGCGCGACGGCGACACCGTGCAGCTCCTCATGGGCCAGGACCCGGCCTCCGAACCCTCCCGCGAATGGCTGGAGCACGCCCACACCCCGGCCGCCCGCATCGCCATCCAGCGCTGGCTCGCGGCCCACCCCGGCGCCGACGCCCGCGCCCCGGACACCGCCGACAGCCCCGGTGGCA
>NZ_WWKH01000057.1:0-7437 GCF_009865595.1 Streptomyces sp. SID1328
CGGCACGGCGGCAGGGGGCGGGCCTTCACCGGGGTCGCGGCCGCCGCCGTGACCACCGTGCTCGCCGTCGTCGTCGCCGGCCAGGTGGCCGACGGCCGCGCCCAGGGCGAGTCGCGGGCCCAGACCACGGGAGGCGGCCTGCCGCCCGCCGCCCAGGCCGTGCCCTCCAGCGCGCCGAGCGCCGTTCCGCTGACGTACGCCCAGAAGATGGGCCGGCTCTATCCCCTGGGGGCGACCCTCAAGGGTTCCGGCAAGTTCGACACCGTGCCCGGCTCGGCCAAGGCGCCCGGCAAGGGCCCGAAGATGACCTACCGGGTCGACGTCGAGCAGGGGCTCGGCCTGGACGGCGCGCTGTTCGCCGACGCCGTGCAGCGCACCCTCAACGACGACCGGAGCTGGGCGCACGGCGGTCAGCGCACCTTCGAGCGGGTCTCCACCGGCAAGCCGGACTTCGTGATCACGCTGGCCAGCCCCGGCACGACCGCCGAGTGGTGCGCCAAGTCGGGCCTGGACACCACCGAGGACAACGTCTCCTGCGACTCGGCGGCCACCGAGCGCGTGATGATCAACGCTTACCGCTGGGCGCAGGGCAGTGTCACCTACGGGGACGCCAAGATCCACGCCTACCGCCAGATGCTGATCAACCACGAGGTCGGCCACCGGCTCGGGCACGGGCACGTCACCTGCCAGAAGGACGGCTCGATCGCCCCGGTGATGCAGCAGCAGACCAAGTTCCTCGACCACGACGGAATCCACTGCCTGCCCAACGCCTGGCCGTACCCCAAGAGTTGACGCAGAAGCAACCGCAGGAGTTGACGGGAGCCGACTCATGTCACATTGACATGAGTCGCAACTTCGTTCATATTTCTGCGCATGTGGTCCCGTCACTCCGTCTTCCGCAGCGCCGCCATCGAGCTGGCGCTCATCGGTGTGACCGCCCTCTGCGTGGCCGACATCGACTGTCGCTGACGCCGCCTTCCTGGCGTCCGCGTCGATGCGTGCCCTTTTCACCCTGCCGCCCGTGAGCTTCCTCGCGGGATCTCTCGACGACTGACGCCGGGGCCGGCACCTGTCCGCAGGTGTCTCATTCCTCGTCCCCATGTCTCACCCCTCGGACAGTCCGGGGGGTCCCCCGAGAGGTCGTCATTTCCGATGCGTCAATCGTCCGTCATAGCGCGCCGCGTGGCAGCGGCATCCGTCGGCCTGGTCGTGGCAGCGGGCGCCGCCGCCTGCGGCCCTGAGGACAACGATGCCAAGGGCGCCGGTGGCGACTCCACGCCCCACAAGGGCGGCACCCTCACCGTGCTGAACGCCGAGGCCCAGACCGACTTCGACCCGGCCCGCCTCTACACCTCCGGCGGCGGCAACGTCCCCTCGCTGGTCTTCCGCACCCTCACCACGCGCAACCGCGAGAACGGCGCCGAGGGCGCCAAGGTGGTCCCCGACCTCGCCACCGACACCGGCCGCCCCAACAAGGACGCGACCGTGTGGACGTACACCCTGAAGAAGGGGCTGAAGTACGAGGACGGGACGCCGATCACCTCGGCCGACATCAAGTACGGCATCGAGCGGTCCTTCGCCCCCGAACTCTCCGGTGGCGCGCCCTACCTGCGGGACTGGCTGAGCGGCGCCGCCGACTACCAGGGGCCGTACAAGGACAAGAAGGGCCTCTCCGCGATCGCGACGCCGGACGCGCGCACGATCGTCTTCCATCTGAACAAGCCCGAGGGCGAGTTCCCCTTCCTCGCCACCCAGACGCAGTTCACCCCGGTGCCGAAGAGCAAGGACACCGGCACCAAGTACGAGCAGCACCCGGTCTCCTCGGGGCCGTACCGGGTGGTCAGGAACCAGAACGACGGCGAGCGTGTGCTGCTGGAGCGCAATCCGCACTGGAGCGGTGACGACGAGCGCAAGGCGTACCCGGACAGGGTCGACGTGCGCTCCGGGCTCGACTCCTCCGTCATCAACCAGCGGCTCGCCGCCTCCCAGGGCGCCGACAAGGCCGCCGTCACCACCGACACCAACCTCGGCCCGGCCGAACTCGCCCGCGTCAGCGGCGACAAGAGCCTCGCCGCCCGCGTGGGCACCGGCCACTTCGGTTACACGAACTACATCGCCTTCAACCCGAAGGTGAAGCCGTTCGACGACCCCAAGGTGCGCCAGGCGATCTCGTACGCCGTCGACCGCTCCTCGGTGATCAACGCGGCCGGCGGTTCCGCGCTCGCCGAGCCGGCCACCACCTTCCTGCCCGACCAGAAGTCCTTCGGGTACACCCCGCACGACCTGTTCCCGGCGGGCAAGTCCGGCAACGCGGCCAAGGCGAAGGAGCTGCTGAAGGAGGCCGGGCACCCGGGCGGGCTGACCGTCACCCTCACGCATTCCAACAGCAAGGACTTCGAGACCAGCCCGGAGATCGCCACCGCCCTCCAGGACGCCCTGAAGAAGGCCGGGATCACGGTCAGGCTCCAGGGTCTGGAGGACAACGACTACCGGGACAAGATCCACAGCATCAAGACCGAGCCCGGCTTCTTCCTCGCCCACTGGGGTGCCGACTGGCCCTCCGGCGGTCCCTTCCTCGCCCCGATCTTCGACGGCCGCCAGATCGTCAAGGACGGCGCCAACTTCAACACCGGTCTGCTGGACGACAAGTCGGTCAACACCGAGATCGACGCCATCAACAAGCTGACCGACCTGAACGCGGCCGCCGCCCGCTGGGGCGCGCTGGACAAGAAGATCGCCGGACAGGCCCTCGTCGTCCCGCTGTTCCACCCCGTCTACAAGCGCCTGTACGGCTCGGACGTCAAGAACATCGTGATCAGCGACTGGACCGGTGTGCTGGACATCTCCCAGGTCGCGGTGAAGTGACCCGGTGAGCGAAGCACTCGTCGCCGTCGAGGCCGCCGGGGCGGACATCACCGCCCCGGCGGCCTCGGGGGCCCGTCAGTTCTGGCGGCGGCTGCGCGCGCAGCGGGCCGCCCTGGTCGCCGCGGCCGTCGTCGCGCTCCTCGTCCTGGTCGCGCTCGCCGCGCCACTGCTCACCGCCCTCGAGGGCCAGGACCCCACCACGTACCACCCCGGCCTCGTCGACTCCGCGCGCGGCGGCGTGCCCATCGGGTCGCTCGGCGGGATGAGTGCCGAGCACTGGCTGGGCGTCGAACCGCAGACCGGCCGCGACCTGTTCGCCCGGCTGGTGGTGGGCGCCCGCGTCTCGCTGGGCGTCGCCTTCGCGGCCACCCTCATCCAGGTGCTCATCGGCGTCACCGTCGGTGTGGCCGCCGCCACGGGCAGCCGGTGGCTGGACCAGATCCTCAGCCGGATCACCGACATCATCGTGGCCCTGCCGCTCATGATCATGGCGCTGGCGCTGCTGGCCATCGTGCCCGCGAGCTTCCCCCGCCCGGTGCTGGTCGCGCTCGTCATCGGGCTGATCGCCTGGGGCAACGTCGCCAAGATCGTGCGCGCCCAGACCCTCACCCTCAAGGGGCTCGATCACGTGGCCGCCGCCCGGCTCAGCGGATGGGGCGCCGTACGGGTGGCCCGCCGCGAGCTGCTGCCCGGCCTCGCCGCGCCCGTCATCACCTACGCCGCGCTGCTGGTGCCCACCAACATCTCCGCCGAGGCGGCCCTGTCCTTCCTCGGCGTCGGGGTGAAGCCGCCGACGCCGTCGTGGGGACAGATGATCACCGCCGCCGACGTCTGGTACCAGGCCGCGCCGCAGTATCTGCTGTTCCCGGCCGGCGCCCTGTTCACCACCGTGCTCGCCCTCACCGTCCTCGGCGACGGCGTGCGCACCGCACTCGACCCCCGCGCCGCCTCCCGGCTGCGCATCGGCACCGGCCGCGCCCGGAAGGAGGACGCCGCGTGAACGGCTTCGGCGGTTTCCTGCTGCGCCGCGCGGCGGGCACGCTCATCACCCTGCTCGCCGTCTCGGTCCTCGTCTACGTGGTCTTCTACGCCACCCCCGGCAACGTCGCCCAGATCACCTGCGGCCCGCGCTGCTCCCCGGAGCAGGTGCACCAGGTCGCCGCCCAGCTCCGGCTCGACGACCCGCTCTACCTGCGCTACTTCCACTTCCTCCAAGGGCTGTTCGTCGGCCAGGACTACTCCACCGGCACCTCGGTCGAGCACTGCGCGGCGCCCTGCCTCGGGCTCTCCTACCAGAGCGACCAGCAGGTGCTCACGCTGCTGCTGGCCAAGCTGCCGGTCAGCCTCTCGCTGGTGGCCGGCGCGATGGTGCTCTGGCTGGTCATCGGCGTCGGCACCGGCGTCCTCTCCGCCTGGCGGCGCGGCCGGCTCTCCGAGCGGGTGCTCACCGTGCTGACCCTGGCCGGCTGGGCCACGCCCGTGTTCGTGCTCGGTCTGGTGCTGATGATCGTGGTCTGCGGCGAACTCCAACTGCTGCCGTTCCCGCAGTACGTGCGCTTCGGCGACGACCCCGAGCAGTGGGCGTGGAACCTGCTGCTGCCCTGGCTGTCGCTGGCCCTGATCGAGGCGGCCGCGTTCGCCCGGCTCACCCGCTCGGCCATGCTGGAGACCCTCGCCGAGGACCACATCCGCACCTTCCGCGCCTACGGCGTCGGCGAGCGGGCCATCGTCGGACGGCACGCCCTGCGCGGCGCGCTCGCCCCCGTGATCGCGCTCAACGCCAACAACGTCGGCTCCGCCATCGGCGGCGCGGTCCTCACCGAGACGCTGTTCGGGCTGCCCGGCATCGGCCAGGAGCTGGTGCACGCGGTCAAGGTCGTGGACCTGCCGGTGGTCGTCGGCATGGTCCTGGTCGTCGCCTTCTTCGTCGTCATCGCCAACGCCGTCGCGGACGTCCTGTACGCGCTGGCCGACCGCCGGGTGGTCCTCGCATGAGCCTGGTCGAAGTCACCGATCTCACCGTGGAGTTCGGCGCCCTGCGCGCCGTGGACGGACTCTCCTTCACGCTGGAGAAGGGGGTGGCGCTGGCCCTGGTGGGCGAGTCCGGCTCCGGCAAGTCCACCGTCGCCGGCGCCCTGCTGGGCCTGCACCGGGACACCGGGGCACGGGTCGGCGGCTCGGTCCTGGTGGCCGGCACCGACGTGACCGCCGCCTCCGACGCCGAGCTGCGCGGGCTGCGCGGGGCCAAGGCCGCCATGGTCTTCCAGGACCCGCTGTCCTCCCTCGACCCGTACTACGCGGTGGGCGACCAGATCGCCGAGGTGTACCGCGTCCACACCCGCAGCACCCGGCGGGCCGCACGCGCGCGTGCCGTCGAGGTGCTGGACCGGGTCGGCATCCCGGACGCGGCCCGGCGGGCCCGGTCCCGGCCGCACGAGTTCAGCGGGGGCATGCGCCAACGCGCCCTGATCGCCATGGCGTTGGCGTGTGAACCCGAGCTGCTCATCGCGGACGAGCCGACCACCGCGCTCGATGTCACCGTGCAGGCCCAGATCCTGGACCTGCTGCACACCCTGCGCCAGGAGAACGGGCTCGGCCTGCTGCTCGTCACCCATGACGTGGGCGTCGCCGCCGAGAGCGCCGACGACGTGCTCGTGATGCGGCACGGCCGAGCGGTCGAACACGGGCCGCTGCGCCAGGTGCTGGCCGCACCCGAGCAGCCGTACACCCGCGACCTCCTCGCCGCCGTACCGCGCGTGGACGAACCCCGTCCCGCGTCCGCCGAGGAGGCGGGGGAGACGGTGCTCGAAGCGGCCGGGCTGAGAAAGGAGTTCGGGCGCGGGCGGGGGGCGTTCACCGCCGTGGACGACGTCTCGCTGACCCTGCGCCGGGGCGAGACCCTGGGGATCGTGGGGGAGAGCGGCAGCGGCAAGACCACCCTGGGCCGCATGCTGGTCGGGCTGCTGGAGCCCACCTCGGGCACCATCCGGTACGACGGACGCGCGCACAGCGGGGTCGACCCGTCCGTGCAGATGGTGTTCCAGGACCCGGCGTCCTCCCTCAACCCCCGCCGGACGGTGGGCGAGTCGATCGCCGACCCGCTGCGCGCCAAGGGCGAGAGGGACGACAAGGCCGTACGGGAGCGGGTGACCGGACTGCTGGAGCGGGTCGGTCTCGAAGCGGCCCACCACGACCGCTACCCGCACGAGTTCAGCGGCGGCCAGCGCCAGCGCATCGGCATCGCGCGGGCCCTCGCCGCCGACCCGCGCGTCATCGTCTGCGACGAACCGGTCTCCGCGCTGGACGTCACCACCCAGGCCCAAGTGGTCGCGCTGCTGGACGAGTT
This sequence comes from Streptomyces sp. SID1328, assembly GCF_009865595.1. NCBI lineage: Bacteria > Bacillati > Actinomycetota > Actinomycetes > Kitasatosporales > Streptomycetaceae > Streptomyces > Streptomyces sp. SID1328. The sequence continues at coordinate 6,212 of NZ_WWKH01000057.1, forward strand.
GCGCCGGGAACTCGGCCTCGCGCTCGTCTTCGTCGCGCATGATCTCGCCGTGGTCCGCCAGGTCAGCGACCGGGTCGCCGTCATGCGCCGGGGACAGGTCGTGGAGACCGGCCCCGCCGACGAGGTGTACGAGAACCCGCGCGACCCGTACACCCGCCAACTCCTGGCCGCCGTACCGGCGCTGGACCCGGAGGTCGCCGCACGGCGCCGGGCGGCCCGGCGGGAGCCCGCTCCGGCGTAACGTTTCGCGTGCGGAACGTCACCACACGATCTCTTAGCGTGTCGGAACGCGGTTCGCCCGCGAAAGTTACGACCGTTCACCCCTTTTGGTGGCGCGACGGACAACCGTCCGCCGCGCCACCGCCCTCTCCGCATACGTTCGTCCCGCTGCGAGCCGCCGGGACGACGGCGGCTCCCACACACGGGAGATCGGGGGTGCACGCGTGCGCATCGGACTGCTTACCGAGGGTGGCTATCCGTATGTCGGCGGTGACACCGGGCTCTGGTGCGACCGGCTCGTGCGCGGGCTCGGGCAGCACGAGTTCGACGTCTACGCGCTGAAGAGCGGCCGGCAGCAGGAGGACGACGGCTGGGTGCCGATCCCGCCGCAGGTCAGGCGGGTGCGCACCGCCCGGCCGTGGGCGGCCGGGGACGACGGCGCCCCGCTGGGCCGCCGCGCCCGCAGGCGATTCGCCGAGCACTACGGCGAGCTGCTCGGCGCGGTCTGCGCCCCGCAGGAGGGCTCCGCCGCCGACGTGGCGGACCGTTTCGGCAACGCGCTGTACAGCCTCGCCGAACTCGCCCGCGACACCGGCGCCCTGACCGGAGCCCTCCGCTCCGACCACGCAGTGACCGCCCTGGAACGCGCCTGCCGCGCCCCCGGCGCGCCGCGCGCGGCGCACGAGGCGCGCGTCCCCGACCTGCTGGCCGTCACCGACCACCTCGCCCGCGCGCTGTGCCCCCTCTCCCTCGACTGGTACGGCGAGGACGCCCTCGCCGCCGTCGACCTCTGCCACGCCACCTCCGGCGGCTCCGCCGCCCTGCCCGGCCTGCTCGCCCGGCACTTCTCCGGCGTGCCCCTGCTGGTCACCGAGTACGGCGTCCAGCTCCGCGCGCACTACCTCGCGCTCGGCCCCGGCAGCGCCGCCCCCGCCGTCCGCGCGCTGCTCGCCGCCTTCCGCGGACGGCTCGCCGCCGAGGTCTACCGGCGCGCCGAGGTCCTCACC
>NZ_WWKH01000563.1:0-4624 GCF_009865595.1 Streptomyces sp. SID1328
CCGTCCCGCTCACCGGTGACGCCGACCCCGTCCCGGTCCGCTTCGGCCCGGCCGAGTAGATGGCCGCGGCGCTGGACGACGAGCTGCGCGCGCTCGCGGAGCTGCACGGCGTAGCCACCTCCTACAGCCCCTCCCCGGAGATCATCGTCGCGGTGCCCGCCCCCGCCGTGATCGCCGCCCTGGCCGCCCTGGACGTCGACGCGAGCAGCCCGGACGCCGTCCGTGCCGCGCTCGCCGAGCGGGAGCGCGAGCTGCGGGAGCGACTGCTGCCGCCTACCGTGGTCCGCTGGACCGGCCAGCCCGTCGCAGGCACCGGCACCCCCGCCCTCCCGGACCCCTTCGACGTCCTTCCGCCCGGCACCCGGATGGAGATCGACACCGAGCAGGGCGAGCGGCACACCTCCGTCGACGACCTCCCCACCGGTGTCCACCACGTCACCGTCACCGCCCCCGACGGACGCACCGGCCACGCCCACCTCATCGTCGCCCCCGAGCGCCTCCCCGCCCCGGCGGGCCGCTCCTACGGCCTGCTCGCCCAGCTCTACTCCGTGCTCTCCCACCGCTCCTGGGGCATGGGCGACCTCGGGGACCTCGCCGAGCTGGCCGCCTGGGCCGGACGGACCCACGGCGCCGGATTCGTGCAGGTCAACCCGTTGCACGCGGCCGTACCCGGCGCCCCCACCGACCCCTCCCCGTACCGCCCCTCCTCCCGCCGCTTCCCCGACCCGGTGCACCTGCGCGTCGAGGACGTCCCGGAGTACTCCTACGCCGAGCTGAACCCCCGGCTGCGCGAGCGGGCCGAGAGGCTGCGCGCCGACGTGCTCGACAAGGGTGCCCTCATCGACCGTGACGCGGTGTGGGAGCTGAAGCGCCAGGCGCTGGAACAGGTCGTACGGGTCCCGCTCGGCCCCGGCCGGCAGGCCGCGTACGACGCCTTCCGCGCGGAGGAGGGCCAGGCGCTGGAGGACCACGCCACCTGGTACGCGCTGGCCGAGGAGCACGGCCCGGACTGGCGGACCTGGCCCGAGCCGCTGCGCGACCCCCGCTCGGCGGAGACCGCGCGCGCCCGCGCCCGCCTCGCGGACCGGGTCGAGTTCCACACCCGGCTCGCCTGGCTGACCGACGGGCAGCTCCGCGCCGCCCAGCGGGCCGCCGAGGAGGCCGGGATGCCGATCGGGATCGTGCACGACCTCGCGGTCGGCGTGCATCCGGTCGGCGCCGACGCCTGGTCCCAGCAGGACCACTTCGCCGCCGGGATGTCGGTGGGCGCGCCGCCCGACGCGTTCAACGCGCGCGGCCAGGACTGGGGCCTGCCGCCCTGGCGCCCGGACCGCCTCGCGGAGTCCGGCCACCTCCCGTACCGGCTGCTGCTGCGCGCCCTGTTCCGGTACGCGGGCGCGCTGCGCATCGACCATGTGATGGGCCTGTTCCGGCTCTGGTGGGTCCCCGAGGGCAGCCCGCCCACCGACGGCACCTACGTCCGCTACGACGCCGAGGCGATGCTCGCCCTGCTCGCGCTGGAGGCGTCCCGCGCGGGCGCGCTGGTGATCGGGGAGGACCTGGGCACCGTCGAGCCCGGCGTACGGGAGACGCTCCAGCGGCGCGGGGTGCTGGGCACCTCCGTGCTGTGGTTCGAGCGGGACTGGACCGGCGACGGCCGCCCGCTGCCCCCGGAGAGCTGGCGCGAGGACTGCCTGGCCACCGCGACCACGCACGACCTGCCGCCCACGGCCGCCCGGCTCACCGGTGAGCACGTCGACCTGCGGGAGAAGCTCGGCCTGCTCATCAAGTCCGGTGCCGACGAGCGGGCGGACGCGGTCGCGGACACCGCCGAGTGGCTGGCGCTGCTGGGCAGCCTCGGGCTGCTGGACGCCCCGGCCGCCGGGCCGGCCGGCAGCGACGAGGAGGCCGAGATCCAGGGCTTCCACCGGTTCCTGCTGCGCACCCCGGCCCGGCTGGTCGGCATCTGGCTCCCGGACGGCATCGGGGACCGGCGCCCGCAGAACGTGCCCGGCACCTGGGACCAGTACCCGAACTGGCGCCTGCCGGTGTCCGACCCCCAGGGGCGTCCGGTGCCGCTGGAGGAGCTGACGGCGTCCCCGAGGCTGGGGGCGCTGCTGGCCGCGGTGCGGGCGGGGCTGGGGCACAGCGGACCCTGAGGGCCGTCGAGGCCGCGCGTACGGCACCCCGGACGCGCGGCCGGTGCGGCGGTTCGCTAACTTGGGGAGCGTGGACAAGAAGAACGCCCTGCGCGCCGGAGCCCTGGCGGCCGGCACGACGCTGATGATGCTGCTCATGTCGTCCCCCGCGCTCGCGCTCAGCCGCGACGACGGTGACGACCCCGGCCCCGGTCTCTCCGCCTGGGAGACCATCGGTCTCTACGTGCTGATCCCGCTGGGCCTGTTCGTCGTCATCGCCGGTCTGGTGATGGTGCTGGACAAGTCGCGGTCGGGCTCGTGCGCCCCGAAGAGCTGACGGACCTCAGGTCCCGGCCGGGGGCGCCTGTCCACCCGCGCACGCGCGGCCGGACGGCGCCCCCGGCGCGTTTCCTCCCCCCGTGCCCCCGAGGAGCCGCGGATGGCAGGCACCACCGGCGTCGTCGTAGTGGGCTGCGGCCCGACCGGACTGCTCCTCGCCGGTGATCTGGCGGAGGCCGGCGTCCCGGTCACCGTGCTGGAGAAACGTCCGCCCGGCATCAGCAACCTCACCCGCGCCTTCGCGCTGCACGCCCGCACGCTGGAGCAGCTCGACATGCGGGGCCTCGCCGACGAACTCGAGTCCCTGGGCCACCCGATGACGCGGCTCGGGCTCTTCGACGGCCTCACCCTCGACCTCTCCGAACTCCCCACCCGCTTTCCGCACGTCCTGGTGATCCCGCAGTACGAGGTCGAGCGGGTGCTGGAGCGCCGGGCGCGTGAGGCGGGCGCCGAGTTCCGCCACGAGGCCGAGGTGACCGCGCTGACGCAGGACGCGTCCGGGGTGACGGTCCTCGGGCGGGGCATGGAGCCGCTGCGGGCCTCGTACGTGGTGGGGGCGGACGGGATGCGGAGCGCGGTACGGGAGGCGGTGGGGCTGCCGTTCCCGGGCCGCTCGGTCATCCGCTCGGTGGTCCTCGCGGACGTACGGCTCTCCGAGGACCCGCCGGACCTGCTCACCGCGGGCACGACGGGGGACGCCTTCGCCCTCCTCATCCCCTTCGGCGACGGCTACCACCGGGTCGTCGGCTGGCACCGCTCCCACGACGTCCCCGACGACGCGCCGCTCGACCTCGCCGAGATCCGGGACATCGTCCGCGCCGCCCTCGGCCGGGACTACGGCATGCACGACCCCCGCTGGCTGTCCCGCTTCCACAGCGACGAACGCCAGGCCCCCACGTACCGCGCGGGCCGCGTCCTCCTCGCCGGCGACGCCGCCCACGTCCACTCCCCGGCGGGCGGCCAGGGCATGAACACGGGCCTCCAGGACGCGGCGAACCTGAGCTGGAAACTGGCGGCGGTCCTCAACGGCCGCGCGGACGCGTCCCTCCTGGACACCTACGACACCGAACGCCACCCGGTGGGCCGCACGGTCCTGCGCAGCAGCGGCAGCCTGATCCGCCTGGCCATGGCCAACCGTCCGTGGACGAGGGCTCTCCGGTCACTCCTGGCAACCCTGGCCACCCACGCCCCCGCCCTGCGCCGCAAAGCCCTCCACCAGGTAACGGGCCTCGGCTACTCCTACGGCCCCGGCCCCCTCACCGGCAAACGGGCCCCGGACATCCCCTTGCCGGGCAACACCCGCCTCTACGAGGCCCTGCGCCCGGGCAACTTCGTCCTGCTGACGCAGGCCCCGTACGAGGACGCCGACCGCCCCCACCTCACCACATCCGCGTGGGCCGGCCCCCGGACGCTCTTGATCCGCCCGGACGGCCACATCGCCTGGACGGCAAAGTCCCCGTCCCCAACAGAGCTGGAACAGGCCCTGCGTGACCACGTGGGCCCACCGGATCACCCGACCCGGACCTCATAACGAAGCCGCTGCCGATGCCCGGGCATCACGATGAGGTCGGCCTGAACAGCCCGGCCGTCTTCGTCGAAAGTCACCCGGCTGACCCGCAACACAGGTTCCCCTGCTGCCAGTCGCAGCACCTCCCGCTCCTCCGGTGACGGCATCCCAGCGGTGACGTCCTCCCGGACTCGAACCCCCCGATACCCCAGCTCGGCCAACAGCGCCACAGCCCCGCCAGGAATCCTCCCCCGCTCGGCGAGCCGGGTCCCGCGGGCGATGGCGACGGGGTAGTGGCTGTCGGTCAACTCGCAGGCGGCACCGTCCAGCTCGATGACCCGCCGCCGCGCAACCACAGCCTCCCCGGCCTCCACCCCCAACAGGCCGGCAACCTCCTCCGAGGCCCCCACCTCCCCGGCATACACAATCCGCTGGCTCCCCTTTCCCCCCTTGGCCGCAGCCTCGGCCGCCCAGACGTCCCCCTGCCCGGCCTCCTGAGGGGCCAGATACGGCATCGACGTGCTGGTCCATGCGCTGTCGCTCACGGTGCCTCCCAAATACAGGGGGGGCGCCCGGCACGATGCCGGGCGCCCCCCCTCTCGACAGCTGGCCGGTTACGCGGAAGCCGCGTCCGCCCGCT
>NZ_WWKH01000564.1:0-5882 GCF_009865595.1 Streptomyces sp. SID1328
GGGACAGCGCCGATCTGCTGGCGCGCTACGACGCGGTGCTGGACGCGCACCCGGCGCTCGCCGACCGGCTGTCCCCGCTGCGGGCCGCGGTGGCCGCGCACCGGGACGCCTTCGGCGGCACCCCCGACGACAAGGCCGGCAAGGCACAGAAAGACGCGAAGGGCGCGAAGGCGCGGACATCGCCCTCGCCGGTGCCCACCGCCTCCGCCGACCGCAAGGAGGCGCTGACCTCGCTGGCGTCCGCCGAGCGGACCGTGGCGGACCGGCGCGCGGCGGCGCTGCTGGAGGTGCCGGGCGAGCTGGCCCGGCTGATGGCATCGGTGTCGGCGGCCGGGTCCGCGCACGCCTATCTGCTGACGGAGGCGGCGAAGTGAGCGGCGGCCAGAAGACGAAGCAGGCCGAACTGACCGCCCTGCAGGCCGCGTTGGCGGCGGAGCACGCGGCGGTGTACGGCTACGGGGTCGTCGGCGGCCGGATCGGCACGCCCCGGCAGGGCGAGGCCCGCTCCGCGTACGACGCCCACCGCGCGGCCCGCGACACCCTGGCCCGCTCGGTCCGCGATCTGGGCGGGGAGCCGGTGGCGGCGAGCCCCGCCTACGCGCTGCCCTTCTCGGTGGCGGACTCCTCGGCCGCGCTGCGCCTCGCCGCGGAGCTGGAGGAACGTCTCGCCGGGGTCTACGCCGACCTGGTCCGCGCCACCAGCGGCCCCCGCCGCACCACCGCTGCCGCGTCCCTGCGCGAGGCCGCGGTACGCGCGGCCCGCTGGTCGGGCCAGGCCCCTGCCTTCCCTGGCCTCGCGGAACGCACCGAGGACACCACGGGCCGGGCCGGCGCGGCGGACACCACCCCTTCCGGGTCCCCCACGGCCTGAGCGGGCGCCCCGGCCATGGCCCCCGGCCGGACCGGCGGCTCTGAGGGGGTACGTGGAAGGCGTAGCCTTCCCTGGGCCTTCGGTTGTGGGGGTGCCGCAGGGAACAGCAGGCAGACGCAGGAGAAGGGGAACGACTCGCGCATGGCTTTGGAACCGCCCCGGCGACTGGTCCGGGCGAGCCGGGAGACCGCGCCGCCCGGTGACGACTGGCTGGCGGGACTGCCCGAGGCGGCCGAACGTGCCGTCGCCGGACGCGAGTTGACCGTGGACCGGGTGCAGGTGCCGGGCGGCCGGAGCAGCCTGGTGCTGCTCGTACGGCGCGCGGACGGCAGCCCCGCCGTGCTGAAGCTGGCGCCCGCGCGGGCGCGGCCGGAGAGCGAGCGGGCCGCGCTGGCGCACTGGGGCGGCCTGGGTGCCGTACAGCTCCTGGACGGCGGGCCCGAGGACGTGGCGGAGGGTGCGCTGCTGCTGGAGCGGCTGCACCCGGACGTGTCGGTGCGCTCGCTGCCGGAGGCCAAGGCGCTGCTGGAGGCGGCCGGGACGCTGCGCCGCCTGTGGGTGGACCCGCCGGCCGGCGAGGGCGCGCACCGGTTCGAGACGGTGGCCGAGCGTACGGGACGGCAGGCCGAGGCGATGGCCGCGAGCGCCCTGACGGACCCCGACTCGGCGCCCCTCGTGGACGCGGCGCTTGCGGTGCGCGAGGAACTGCTGGCCGGGGCGCCGGACCACCGGCTGCTGCACGGCACGTTCCGGCAGAGCAAGGTGCTCGGCGGGGAGCGGCTGCCGTGGCTGGCGGTGGGCCCGGACCCGGTGGTCGGCGAGTCCGCGTTCGACCTGGCGCGGCTGGTGCGGGACCGGGTGGAGGACCTGATCGCGGTGTCGTCCGGCGCGTCGGTGACCAGGCGCCGGATCAAGCGGCTCGCGGAGTCGCTGGAGGTGGACCAGGAGCGGCTGCGCGGCTGGACGCTGTTCCGGGCCGTGGAGTCCGGGGTACGGGCCCGCCGGGTGGGCCGGGAGCAGGACGCGGACCTGCTGCTGGAGTTCGCCACCTGGCTGTAGCGACGCGTGAGAAGGCCCGGCCGCACCACGCGGCCGGGCCTTCTCACGCATCCGCTCAGGCGGTGAGGCGGGCGATGGCCTCCTCGACCGTCAGCTCCTCGCGCTCGCCGGTCTTGCGGTCCTTCAGCTCCAGCACACCCTCGGCGGAGCGGCGCCCGGCGACCAGGATCTGGGGCACGCCGATCAGCTCGGCGTCGGTGAACTTCACGCCCGGCGACACCCCGGCCCGGTCGTCGACCAGGACGCGGACGCCCGCGGCGGACAGCTTCTCGGCGACGTCGAGGGCCAGCTCGGTCTGGAGCGCCTTGCCCGCGGCGACCACGTGGACGTCGGCCGGGGCGACCTCCTTGGGCCAGCACAGGCCGTGCTCGTCGGCGGTCTGCTCGGCGAGGGCGGCGACGGCGCGGGAGACGCCGATGCCGTAGGAGCCCATGGTGACGCGGACGGGCTTGCCGTTCTGGCCGAGCACGTCGAGCTTGAGGGCGTCGGCGTACTTGCGGCCGAGCTGGAAGATGTGGCCGATCTCGATGGCCCGGTCCAGCTTCAGCCCGGCGCCGCACTTGGGGCAGGGGTCGCCCTCCTGGACCACGACGACGTCCACGTACTCGTCGACCTCGAAGTCACGGCCCGCGACGACGTTCTTGGCGTGCGTGTGCTCCTTGTTGGCGCCGGTGATCCAGTCGGTGCCGGGGGCCACGCGGGGGTCGGCGATGTACTTGACCTTCTCGCCCAGGCCCTGCGGGCCGACGTAGCCGCGCACCAGGTCGGGGCGGCCGACGAAGTCCTCGGCGGTGACCAGCTCGACGGCGGCCGGGGCGAAGTGCGCCTCGACCTTGTCCAGGTCGACCTCGCGGTCACCGGGCACGCCCACGGCGACGATCTCGCCGTCCACCTTGACCAGCAGGTTCTTCAGGGTGGCGGAGGCGGGGACGCCGAGGGAGGCGGCGAGGGTCTCGATGGTCGGGGTGTCCGGGGTGGGGATCTCCTCCAGCGCGGGCACGGCCGAGCCGTCGACGGCGACCAGGTCGTAGTACACGGCCTCGGTGTTGGCGGCGAAGTCGCAGTTGGGGCAGTCGGCGAAGGTGTCCTCGCCGGCCTCGGCCGGGGCGAGGAACTCCTCGGACCGGGAGCCGCCCATGGCGCCCGCGGTGGCCGCGCAGATGCGGTAGTCGAGGCCGAGGCGCTCGTAGATCCGCTGGTAGGCGGCGCGGTGCAGGGCGTAGGAGGAGGCCAGGCCCTCGTCCTCGGTGTCGAAGGAGTACGAGTCCTTCATCAGGAACTCACGGCCGCGCAGGATGCCCGCGCGGGGGCGCGCCTCGTCCCGGAACTTGGACTGGATCTGGTACAGGATCACCGGCAGGTCCTTGTAGGAGGACGCCTGGTCCTTCACCAGGAGGGTGAAGATCTCCTCGTGGGTGGGGCCGAGGAGGTAGTCGCCGCCCTTGCGGTCCTGGAGGCGGAACAGCTCGGCGCCGTACTCGTCCCAGCGGCCGGTGGCCTCGTAGGGCTCGCGCGGCAGCAGGACGGGGAGGACGACCTCCTGGGCGCCGATGGCGTCCATCTCCTCGCGCACGATCCGCTCGACGTTGGCGAGGACCTTGGTGCCCAGCGGCAGCCAGGACCAGATGCCGGCGGCGGTGCGGCGGACGTAACCGGCGCGGACGAGGAGCTTGTGGCTGAGGACCTCGGCGTCCGCCGGGTCGTCGCGCAGCGTCTTCGCCAACAACTTGGACATGCGCTGGACCGGTACGTTCGCCATTTTTCTCGTACTCCTGCCGGAAATGTAGGTGATGGCTAGGAGGTTAGCCGGGCCGCCCGCACGGGCGGAAATCGGTTAGCGACGGCGCAGCGGGAGGGGGGCGCCCATGACGGCGTACGGCTTGGGAGCGCTCGGGAAGTGGACCTGGCGGGCGAGGTCGGTGTAGCCGAGCGAGTGGTACAGGCCGCGGGCGGGGCTGTCGGTGTCGATGGCGGAGAGGATCGAGCGGGGTTCGGCGGCGCTGTCGGTGATGCGGGTGATCAGGCGGCGGCCGATGCCCCGGTTCTGGTGGCCGGGGTGGACGTGCAGCTCGGTGATGACGAAGGAGTCGTCGAGCCAGCCCTCGTTGCCCTCGGCGCGCAGGTAGGGCTCCACGATGGTGGACCACCAGTGAGCGCGGGAGTTGGGCATCCCGTAGACGAAGCCGATCAGCGCGCCCCGGCGGGTGGCGCCGAGTGCGCGGGCACCGGGCATGCGCATGTGGCGCTGGACGATCTGGCGGCGTACGGCGATCTCGTCGGGACCGAGGCCGAAGGCGAGGGCCTGGACGGCGAGGGCCTCGTCGACGTGGGCTTCGAGGTCCAGGGTGCCGATCACGAGGTCCATGCGGCGAGCGTACAGGGGTGGCCCGGTGCGCCCGTCAGAAGAGGATGCTCATGAACTCGCCGACCTCCTGGAACCCCACCCTGCGGTAGGTGGCGCGGGCGGCGGTGTTGAAGTCGTTGACGTAGAGGCTGGCGATCGGCGCTATGTCGGCGAGGGCGTAGCGCAGCACGGCGGCCATGCCGGGGGCGGCGAGGCCCTTGCCCCGGTACTCGGGGGCCACCCAGACGCCCTGGATCTGGCACGCCTGGGCGGTGGCGGCGCCGATCTCGGCCTTGAAGACCACGTTGCCGCTGCTGTCGAGGCGGGCGAAGGAGCGGCCGGAGCCGACGAGTTCGGCGACGCGGGCCTGGTAGAGCAGTCCGCCGTCGCCTGCCGTCGGGGAGACGCCGACCTCCTCGGTGAACATGGCCACGCACGCGGGCATGATCGTGTCCATCTCGTCTTTGCGGACGCGCCGGACATAGGGGTCGGGCTGGATGTCCTCGGGCATGCGGTCGGTGACCATGAGGGGCTGGCGGGCGCGGACCTCGCGGGCGGGGCCCCAGTGCGGTTCCAGCAGGCGCCACAGCTCGGAGGTGGGTCCGGCGGGACCGACGATGGAGGAACAGCGGCGGCCGGCCCGGCGGGCCCGGTCGGCGAAGGCCCGGACGGCGCGGGGGGTGGCGCAGACGGGGACGAGGTTGGCGCCCGCGTAGCAGAGGGACGTGAGCATGCCGTCCTCGTACCAGCCCCACATCTCGCCGCCGAGGCGCCAGGGGTCGAGGCCGGCCACCTGGACGCGGGCGGTCACGAAGGCGTTGGCGACGGGCTCACGGTCGAGGACCGCGAGCGCTGCGTCGAGGTCGCTCGGTTCGAGCACCCGTGAGGTGGTCTGGGTCAACACGTGCGGGGCCTCACCCTGGGGGTTCTGCTGTGGTCCCCGCACTATAGCTGCGCTGCTTTGGGGGTGCGTCTTCAGTTCGGGTGCGCTGTGACCGTTGGCGGGTGCGGGTGCGTCGCGGCTGGTCACGCGGTTCCCCGCACCCCTGGAGGAGGGTGGCCTGCGGCCTGCCCCCCTCCATACCGCGGAGAAGGTTCTCAGCCCGCTACCGCTACCGTCGGCTCGCCCGACGTGATGCCGTCCGCTTCCATCTGCTCGGCGAGCTTCATGGCTTCCTCGATGAGGGTCTCCACGATCTTCGACTCCGGGACGGTCTTGATGACCTCGCCCTTCACGAAGATCTGGCCCTTGCCGTTGCCCGAGGCCACGCCGAGGTCCGCCTCACGAGCCTCACCGGGGCCGTTCACCACGCAGCCCATGACCGCCACCCGCAGCGGGACCTCCATCCCGGTCAGGCCCGCGGTCACTTCCTCGGCCAGCTTGTAGACATCGACCTGGGCGCGGCCGCAGGACGGGCAGGAGACGATCTCCAGGCCGCGCTGCTTGAGGTTCAGCGACTCCAGGATCTGCAGACCCACCTTGACCTCCTCCGCCGGCGGCGCCGACAGGGAGACGCGGATGGTGTCGCCGATGCCCTCGGAGAGCAGGGCACCGAAGGCGACCGCGGACTTGATCGTGCCCTGGAACGCCGGGCCCGCCTCCGTCAC
>NZ_WWKH01000565.1:0-8600 GCF_009865595.1 Streptomyces sp. SID1328
ACGCCTGCGACGACGCCCGCGCCGAGCGCGGTGCCCGCACCGGTGCCGAGCGACAGGTCGGCGACGGCCGCGGCGAGCGCCGCGACCGCGGCCACCAGCAGCGGGGTGCCCGCGCCCTCGCGGGCGTAGCGCCGGCCGAAGCTGAGCCGGTCCGCCTCGGACTCGTCGAGCGCGCGAGTGTACGCGGCGTACTCCTCCGCAGCCGCCCCCGCCATCCCGTCCAGCGCGGCACGTGCCCGCGTGAGCAGCAGCTGCCCGTCGGTCCGCCCACCCGACCGCCGCACCTCCTCCTCCACCGCCCGCACCACCAACCGCTCGGCCTCACCCCGATGCCCGTCCCGCATACGTCCCCCTCCCCGCCAACTCCTGTGCGGAACAGTGTGCTTCGGGGCAAGGGGGAGCGCGAGGGGGCGTGGATCAGGAAGGGCGGTTCACCGCTCCAGAGCCCGCCACTGAGGGGCGAGCACCGCCCACACCTGCTTGTCGTGCCGCACGCCGTCGTAGGGCCACGCCTCGCGCCGCACCCCCTCCAGCGTCATACCGAGCCGCTGGGCGACCGCCGCGCTGCGGTCGTTGTCGGCCCGGCAGTGCCACTCGGCCCGGTGCAGGCCCCGTGTGTCGAACGCCCAGTCCAGCAGCGCGGCGCAGGCCAGGGTGATCAGGCCGTGGCCCTCGGCGGCCGGCTCCAGCCAGCAGCCGACCTCGCACGAGCCGGACGCGGTGTCGAAGGCGGTGAACATCACGCCGCCGACCAGGGTGTCGTCCCGCCAGATGCCGTACAGACGGGCGCCGTCGACGGCCTGGCGGGCGGCGTACCGCTCCAGCGTGGCCCGCGCGCCCGCCACGTCGACGGTGATGAACCCGGCGCCGACCCAGGGACGGATGTGCTCGCGGGCGCGGTCCATATGCCCGGCGAACTCCTCGGCGTGCCAGGACTCCAGCGGGGCGAGACGAGCGCCGTCGCGCAGGGCCAGCGAGAACATGAGGGCCTCCCCTTTGCATAACAAGTGTTACGGAAATGTACCGTGGCGGCATGCCACGTACCAAGGGAGATCACGAAGCGCGGCGGCGGGACGTCTCCGCGGCGGTCTGGCAGGTCATGGCGACGCGCGGCTTCGCCGGGCTGACGCTGCGTGCGGTGGCCGCCGAACTCGGCGCGACCACCGGCCTGCTCACCCACTACTTCCCGACCAAGCGGGCCCTGGTCGAGTACGCCCTCGACCTGCTGGAACAGCGCACCCTCGCCCGTCCCCGGCGCTCCACCGGACCCGGGCTCGCGGCGCTGCGGGACGCGTTGCTCGACATCCTGCCGCTGACCCCCGAGGCCGCCGACAGCAACCGCGTCTGGGTCGCCTCCTGGGACACCGCCCTCGCCGACCCGGCCATCGGTGCCGACCATGCCCGGAAGTACGCGGAGGGCCGGGCCCGCCTGGCCGAACGCGTGGCCGCCGCCCAGGCCCTCGGTGAACTGCCTCCCGGCGACCCGGACCGCATCGCGGCCGGCGCCCAGTCGTTCGTGCTCGGCCTCGTGGTGCAGAGCCTGCTCGACCCGGCCCGGTTCCCGCCCGAACGGCAGACGGAGCTGCTGGACGACCACCTCGCCGGCCTGACGGCCCGTCGCGCATGACCCCTTTTTTCGCGGTACGCGGGCTTCACTGCCCGCCCCCGGCCCCTGTGAGAGGCTGGATCGTATGAACCGGCTAGCCGACGTGACCTCGCCGTATCTGCTCCAGCACGCTGACAACCCGGTCGACTGGTACCCCTGGGGGCCGGAGGCGTTCGAGGAGGCCCGGCGCAGGGACGTGCCGATCCTGCTGAGCGTCGGGTACTCCGCCTGCCACTGGTGTCATGTCATGGCGCACGAGTCCTTCGAGGATCAGGCCACCGCCGACTACCTGAACGAGAACTTCGTCAGTGTGAAGGTCGACCGGGAGGAGCGGCCCGACGTCGACGCGGTGTACATGGAGGCGGTGCAGGCGGCGACCGGGCAGGGCGGGTGGCCGATGACCGTGTTCCTGACGCCGGAGGCCGAGCCCTTCTACTTCGGCACCTACTTCCCGCCCCGGCCCAAGCACGGCATGCCCTCCTTCGGGCAGGTGCTGGAAGGGGTGCACCAGGCGTGGGAGGGCCGGCGGGACGAGGTCACCGAGGTGGCCGGGAAGATCACGCGGGACCTCGCCCAGCGGGAGATCGTCCGGCACGCGGCCGGGGTGCCCGGCGAGGAGGAACTCGCGCAGGCCCTCCTCGGCCTCACCCGCGAGTACGACCCCCAGCGCGGCGGATTCGGCGGCGCGCCGAAGTTCCCGCCCTCCATGGCGCTGGAGTTCCTGCTGCGCCACCACGCCCGCACCGGCTCCGAGGGCGCCCTCCAGATGGCGGGCGACACCTGCGAGCGCATGGCCCGCGGCGGCATCTACGACCAGCTCGGCGGCGGCTTCGCCCGCTACTCCGTGGACCGCGACTGGGTCGTGCCGCACTTCGAGAAGATGCTGTACGACAACGCGCTGCTCTGCCGGGTCTACGCCCACCTCTGGCGCACCACCGGCTCCGACCTCGCCCGCCGCGTCGCGCTGGAGACCGCCGACTTCCTCGTCGCCGAACTCCGTACCGAAGAGGGCGGGTTCGCCTCCGCGCTGGACGCCGACAGCGACGACGGCACCGGCAGGCACGTCGAGGGCGCGTACTACGTCTGGACGCCCGAGAACCTGCGCGCCCTGCTCGGGGACGAGGACGGCGACCTCGCGGCCGAGTACTTCGGCGTGACCGGTGAGGGAACCTTCGAGCACGGCCAGTCCGTGCTGCAACTGCCCCAGCTGGAGGGGGTGTTCGACGCCGGGCGGATCGCCTCGGTCAGGGAGCGGATGCTCGCCGAGCGGTCCCGGCGCCCCGCGCCCGGCCGGGACGACAAGGTCGTCGCCGCCTGGAACGGCCTCGCCATCGCCGCCCTCGCCGAGACCGGCGCCTATTTCGGCCGCCCCGACCTGATCGAGGCCGCCGTCGCCGCCGCCGACCACCTGGTCCGGGTCCACCTCGACGAGCACGGCCACCTCACCCGGACCAGCCGCGACGGCCGGGCCGGGGCCAACTCCGGGGTGCTGGAGGACTACGCCGACGTCGCCGAAGGCTTCCTCGCGCTGGCCTCCGTCACCGGCGAGGGCGTCTGGCTGGACTTCGCCGGGCTCCTCCTCGACCAGGTCATGACCCGCTTCACCGACCCGGACAGCGGCGCGCTGTACGACACCGCCTCCGACGCCGAGCAGCTCATCCGCCGCCCGCAGGACCCGACCGACAACGCGACCCCCTCCGGCTGGTCCGCCGCGGCGGCCGCCCTGCTGTCCTACGCCGCGCACACCGGCTCCGACGCCCACCGGACCGCCGCCGAGCGGGCCCTCGGCGTGGTCAAGGCGCTCGGGCCGCGGGTGCCCCGGTTCGTCGGCTGGGGCCTGGCCGCCGCCGAGGCGCAGCTCGACGGCCCCCGCGAGGTCGCCGTCGTCGGCCCGTCCCTCACCGACGGGCGCACCGCGGCCCTGCACCGCACGGCCCTCCTCGCGCGTGCCCCCGGCGCGGTCGTCGCGGCGGGCACCCCGGACGGGGAGGAGTTCCCCCTGCTCGCCCACCGCCCCCTGGTGGACGGCGCGCCGGCCGCGTACGTCTGCCGGAACTTCACCTGCGAGGCCCCGGTCACCGACCCCGAGGCGCTGCGCGCGGCGCTGGACGACAACTGACCGAACCCGCCGCCCCGCACGGCTACTTCCCGGACACCCGCGCCCGTTACGATGCGCTGCCCGCCGCCCGGACGGGGTGGCGCATCCTGTGGGGGGAAGCCCGTGTTCGTGCTGTCCGTACTGCTGCTCATAGCGGCCGTCGTCCTGTTCCTCGTCGGACGCGGCAGAGCCGAGGCCGGCTGGAAGATCGGGGCCGCGATCGGCGCCCTGGGTGGGGTCCTGGCCGGCCTGTTCGCCTGTCTTCATGTGGTGAGCGCCTATGAGGTCGGCGTCCCGGTGACCTTCGGCCGGGTCGGCACCCCGCTGACCTCCGGCATGCACCTGAAGTCGCCGTTCACCGGCGTCACCTCCTTCTCCACCCGGCCGGTCGACCTCGACCTGAGCGGTGACGACCGGGTGGAGGTGCGCTCCTCGCAGGGCGGGGTGCTGTACGCGGACGTCACCATCAAGTGGGCCGTCGTCCCGCGCAAGGCGGTCGAGCTGTACCGGCTGGCGGGCAGCGAGGACGCGGTGCAGGAGCGGCTGGTGCTGCCGGACAGCCGCGAGATCGTCCGCAACGTCTTCGCCCGGCACACCAGCGAGGAGGGGTACGCCTCCGCCCGCGAGCGGATCAGCGCGGAGATCGAGCGCCAGGTGAAGGAGCGGCTGGCGCCGCGCGGGATCGACGTGACCACCGTCAACCTGCGCAATGTGCGGCCGTCGAAGCAGTTGCAGGGCCAGATCGACAAGAAGATCCAGCAGGAGCAGGCCACCGAGCGCGCCGTCGAGGCCGCGCGGACCGCCAAGGCGGAGGCCGAGCGCAAGCGGATCGAGGCCGAGGGCACCGCCCGCGCCAACAAGATCCTGGAGCGTTCCCTCAGCGACAAGGTGCTCTACAACGAGTGCCTGGACGCCTACCGCGAGGCCGCCAAGGCCCACCCGGTGTACGCCGTCCCCTGCGGCAGCGGCTCCGGCGGCACCCCGGTCATCGTGGACGGCACCAAGAACTGACGGCACCGAGAACTGACGGCGCGGGAAGAACTAGCCCAGCTCGGACCGGAACCGCACCGCCTCCGCCACGATCGCCTCCAACTGCTCGTGGTGCGCCCCCTTCCAGTACGCCCGCCCGCACTCCCCGCACGCCGCGAACACGTCGTAGGTGACCCGCGTGCCGGCCTGGAGCCGGTCGGCCACCTGGGACTTGGTGGCCGGACGCAGCGGGCCGTTGCAGGCGGTGCAGCGGGACCAGGGGGCCAGCTCCGGGGCGAACCGCTCCAGCACGTCCCGCAGCTGCTGCTCGGGCCGGGTGCTGTACACGTACGCCCCGGCCCACAGCTCCCGGCGGCGCAGCAGACCCCGGTCCCGGCTGAGCAGGACCCGGCGTTCGGCTGCCGAACGCGCGGCGAGCGCCGGGTCGCCGATGTCGGTGGACTCGTACGCCGTGTCCACGCCGAGCAGGCGCATCCGGCGGGCCAGGGTGCCCAGGTGCACGTCGAGCAGGAAGCGCAGGGGGGCGCCGGGCACCCGCTGGGGGCGGGGGACCGGGCCGACGTGGACGGACTCGCCGTCCGCCGGTACGTGGGAGCGGGGGACCTCGCGGCCGTCCACGGTGAGGATGCCGGCCTCGGTCAGCGGGATGCCGAGGGACTCCACCACATGGCCGAGGGAGGAGACGCCGTCGGTGCCGAGTTCGGCGGGGCCCGAGCGGTGGGCGTGCGGCACGAACAGGTGCAGCTCCGGGGCGACTTCGAGGTGGATCACGGGTCCGTTCACCCGGTCAGGATGGCACGCCCCCGTGCGGCCTCAGGCGTGCTGGTAGGCCACCAGCGAGATGCCGATGTAGTGCACGATGAACGCGGCCAGCGTGAGGGAGTGGAAGACCTCGTGGAAGCCGAACCAGCGTGGTGAGGGGTTCGGCTTCTTGATGCCGTAGACCACGCCCCCGGCGCTGTACAACAGGCCGCCGACGACCACCAGGACCAGGACCGCGACGCCGCCGGTGCGCATGAAGTCGGGCAGGAAGAAGACGGCGGCCCAGCCCATGGCGATGTAGCACGGGGTGTACAGCCAGCGGGGCGCGCCGACCCAGAAGACGCGGAAGGCGATCCCCGCCAGCGCGGCCGCCCAGATGCCCCACAGCAGCCACTGCCCCTTGCTGCCCGGCAGGAGCAGCAGGGTGAGCGGGGTGTAGGTGCCGGCGATGATCAGGAAGATGTTGGAGTGGTCGAGGCGGCGCAGGACGCGGTCGGCCCGGGGGCTCCAGTTGCCCCGGTGGTACAGCGCGCTGACACCGAAGAGCAGACACGCCGTCAGGGCGTAGATCCCACAGGCGATACGGCCGCGGGGGGAGTGGGCGAGAGCGGTGAGGACCAGGCCGGCGATGAGTGCGGCCGGGAACATGCCCAGGTGCAGCCAGCCACGGAGCCGGGGCTTCACGGGGTCCGGCAGGTTGAGCGCGGCGGAAACGGACGCAGTCATGCACCGCATCGTACCTACGGAACCGTAAGTTACGAATCAGTCCCGCTGGGTGGGTGGCCGAGGTCACCCACCTGCCAAGATCATCGTCTCACGCCCGCCTCGGGTCCCGCGCGCAAAGAATTCGCCATGTGTGGGCCAGGTGGGCGTAAAGAGGTGCGGACGTCAGCAGGGCGGACGGGAAACACGCCGTTTCGGGGGTACTCGCTCACCTGTGACGCCCTCTGGACATATGCGCACTCGCATCGGATGATCAAATGAGTGCGGTCGGTACCGGATGAGCGTCGACCCCGACCGGGGTTGCGCCTGGCATCCGGGCCGCAGCCCCCAAGGGGCCGAGAAATCCCTCACCCAGGGCCATAAACCCTCACTTAGGAGCGATCGTGGCGCGCGACAACGCGGCTCCCACCGTCATCCCGACCACCCATCAGGAACTGATCTCGTGGGTCGACGAGATCGCCGAACTGACCCAGCCGGACAACGTGGTCTGGTGTGACGGCTCCGAGGCCGAGTACGAGCGCCTCTGTGAGGAGCTCGTCGCCAAGGGCACCTTCACCCGGCTCGACCCGGTCAAGCGTCCCCACTCGTACCACGCGGCCTCCGACCCGACCGACGTCGCGCGGGTCGAGGACCGGACCTTCATCTGCTCCGAGAAGGAGGCCGACGCGGGCCCGACCAACCACTGGAAGGACCCCGCCGAGATGCGGGAGATCTTCCAGGGGTCCGGCGGCGAGGGCGGCCTGTTCCGGGGCTCGATGCGCGGCCGCACGATGTACGTCGTGCCCTTCTGCATGGGCCCGCTCGGCTCCCCGCTCTCCGCGCTCGGCGTGGAGATCACCGACTCCGCCTACGTCGCCGCCTCGATGCGCACCATGACCCGCATGGGCAGCGCCGTGCTGGAGCAGCTGGGCGAGGACGGCGAGTTCGTCAAGGCCGTGCACACCCTGGGCGCCCCGCTGGCGGCGGGCGAGCAGGACGTGCCGTGGCCCTGCAACTCCACCAAGTACATCTCGCACTTCCCCGAGTCCCGCGAGATCTGGTCCTACGGCTCCGGCTACGGCGGCAACGCGCTGCTCGGCAAGAAGTGCTACGCCCTGCGCATCGCCTCCGTCATGGCCCGCGACGAGGGCTGGCTGGCCGAGCACATGCTGATCCTCAAGCTCACGCCGCCGCACGGCGAGTCCAGGTACGTCGCCGCCGCCTTCCCCTCCGCCTGCGGCAAGACCAACCTCGCCATGCTGGAGCCCACCGTCTCCGGCTGGAGCGTGGAGACCGTCGGCGACGACATCGCCTGGATGCGCTTCGGCGAGGACGGCCGGCTGTACGCGATCAACCCCGAGGCCGGGTTCTTCGGCGTCGCGCCCGGCACCGGTGAGCACACCAACGCCAACGCGATGAAGACCCTGTGGGGCAACGCGGTCTTCACCAACGTCGCCCTCACCGACGACGGCGACGTATGGTGGGAGGGCATGACCGAGGAGCAGCCCGCGCACCTGACCGACTGGAAGGGCAACGACTGGACGCCGGAGTCCGGCACCCCGGCCGCCCACCCCAACGCCCGCTTCACGGTGCCCGCCGACCAGTGCCCGATCATCGCGCCCGAGTGGGAGGACCCGCGCGGGGTGCCGATCTCCGCGATCCTCTTCGGCGGCCGCCGGGCCAGCGCGGTCCCGCTGGTGACCGAGTCCTTCGACTGGAACCACGGTGTGTTCCTGGGCGCCAACGTGGCCAGCGAGAAGACCGCCGCCGCCGAGGGCAAGGTCGGCGAGCTGCGCCGCGACCCCTTCGCCATGCTGCCGTTCTGCGGCTACAACATGGGCGACTACATGGCCCACTGGATCGACGTGGCCAAGGACAAGGACCCGGAGAAGCTGCCCCGGATCTACTACGTCAACTGGTTCCGCAAGGACGGCGAGGGCAAGTTCGTCTGGCCGGGCTTCGGTGAGAACAGCCGCGTCCTGAAGTGGATCGTGGACCGCCTGGACGGCCGCGCCGAGGGCGTGAAGACCCCGATCGGCGTGCTGCCGGCGAAGGGTTCCCTGGACACCGAGGGCCTGGACCTCACCGACGCCGAGCTGGACTTCCTGCTCACCGTCGACGAGGAGGTCTGGCGCGAGGAGGCGTCCCTGGTGCCCGAGCACCTCGAGACCTTCGGCGATCACACGCCCAAGGAGCTGTGGGACCAGTACCGGGCGCTGGTGGAGCGCCTCGGCTGAGCGGGGTCAGTGGGCCGCGCTGAGTTCCCTCGGCGCGGCCAGCGCCGCCGTGTGGGCGTCCATCCGCTCGGCGGCCAGGATCGCGGCCGCTGTGTCCGCGCGCGAGGCGGCGACGACCAGGGCGCGGCCCGCGAGGGTGAGTGCCCGGCGGTGCAGCGGCGCCGGATCGGCGGCCGTTCCCGGCGTCGCCCGTACCGGGGCCCGG
>NZ_WWKH01000566.1:0-3551 GCF_009865595.1 Streptomyces sp. SID1328
CGGCGGAGCCGTGCAGCACGAGCGGGGCGGCACCCGGCTGCTGGACGGCGGCACGGATGCGTTCCGCGACGAGTTCGTAGTGGGTGCAGCCGAGGACGACGGTCGTGACGTCGGGCGGGGTGAGTTCCGCGGCGGCGGCGACGGTCGCGGTGATGGCCTGCTCGTCGGCGTGCTCGACGGCCTCGGCCAGGCCCCAGCAGGGCACCTCGGTGACCTGGACGCCGTGCGCGAAGTCCTCGATCAGACCGCGCTGGTAGGGGCTGCCGGTGGTGGCGGGGGTCGCCCAGATCGCCACGTGCCCGCCGCCGGCCGAGGCGGGCTTGATCGCGGGTACGGTGCCGATCACCGGAATGCCGGGTTCGCACAGGGCGCGCAGCGCGGGCAGCGCGTGCACGGACGCGGTGTTGCAGCCGACGATGAGGGCGTCCGGCCGGCGCGCGGCGGCAGCCTCGGCGACGGCCACGGCACGCCGGGTCAGGTCCTCGGGGGTGCGAGGTCCCCAGGGCATGCCGTCGGGGTCCAGGGAGAGCACGAGATCTGCGTCGGGCCGAAGGCGGCGTACCGCCGCGGTGGCTGCGAGGAGGCCGATTCCGGAGTCCATGAGCGCGATCTTCACCCGGCCACGATAGTCGATGACCGCCGGTGGGCCGTTCCGGTGGGGCAGACTGCGGCCGTGAGCGCCATCGTGTGGACCGCCGCCGTATCCCTCGCCGTCTGGTGCTGGCTGCTGCTGGGCCAGGGCTTCTTCTGGCGCACCGATGTGCGGCTCCCGCCGCGCCGCGAGCCCGGGGAGTGGCCGTCGGTCTGCGTGGTGGTCCCGGCCCGCGACGAGGCGGCCGTGCTGCCCGCGAGCCTGCCCTCGCTGCTCGCCCAGGACTATCCGGGCCGGGCGGAGGTCTTCCTGGTGGACGACGGCAGCCGCGACGGCACCGGCGACCTGGCCCGCGAGCTGTCCGCGCGGCACGGCGGGCTGCCGCTGACGGTGGACTCCCCCGGCGAGCCACCCCGGGGCTGGACGGGCAAGCTGTGGGCGGTCCGGCACGGGATCGCGCTGGCACGCGCGCGTGACCCCGAGTTCCTGCTGCTGACGGACGCGGACATCGCGCACGCCCCGGACAGTCTGCGTTCCCTGGTCGCGGCGGCCCGTACGGGCGACTTCGACCTGGTCTCCCAGATGGCCCGGCTGCGCGCGGAGAGCCCGTGGGAGCGGCTGGTGGTCCCGGCCTTCGTCTACTTCTTCGCCCAGCTCTACCCCTTCCGCCGGATCGGCCGCCGGGGCGCCCGTACGACGGCGGCGGCCGGGGGCTGTGTGCTGCTGCGGGCGGACATGGCCGAGCGGGCCCACATTCCGGACGCCGTCCGGCACGCGGTCATCGACGACGTGGCCCTCGCGCGCGCGGTGCGGGCGAACGGCGGCCATCTCTGGCTGGGCCTGGCGGACCGGGTGGACAGCGTGCGCCCGTATCCGGGTCTGGGCGAACTGTGGCGCATGGTCTCGCGCAGTGCGTACGCCCAGCTCAGGCACAGTCCGGCGCTGCTGCTGGGCACCATGGTGGGGCTGGCGCTGGTGTATCTGGTGCCGCCCGTGGCGGCGGTGGCGGGCGCGGTCGCGGGGAGCGCGCCGGCGTGCGCGCTCGGCGGGGTGGCGTGGGCGGTGATGGCGGCGACGTATACACCGATGCTGCGCTACTACCGGCAGCCACTGTGGCTCGCTCCCCTGTTGCCGTTCACGGCGTTCCTCTATCTGCTGATGACGCTCGACTCGGCTGTCCGGCACTACCGGGGCAGGGGGGCCGCCTGGAAGGGCCGCACCTACGCGCGTCCCGACGCCGTGCCGGACGAGGGCTGAAGCGGGCTCACTTGCGGCCGGGCGTCCAGTTCATGCCCCAGCCGTAGGCGCGGTCGACAGTGCGCTGCGGGCTCACCCCGCGCTCCGGGACCAGGTAGCGGGCCTCGCGCCGGACGACGAGGTCACCGCCCGCGTCGGTGATCAGCGCGAGCGCGCACACCGTGGAGGGGACCGTGCACTCGTCCAGCGAGAAGTCGACCGGGGCCGTGCTGCGGCCGGAGGGTGACGGTGGCGTGCAGGTCGGCGAAGGAGCCGGCGCCCTCATAGATGGTGACGAAGACCAGGACCCGTCTGAGGTGCGCCTTGTGGTCGAGGCTGATGGTGAGGTTCTCGCCGTCCGCCACCGCCCCGGTCCGGTCGTCGCCGTCGAGGTGGATGTACGGCGGCCGCTCCAGCGCCCCGAAGGCGTTGCCGAGGGCCTGTACGACGTCCTTGCGGCCGTCGCTGAGTTCGTACAGGGCGCACAGGTCGAGGTCCAGGTCACCGGGGCCGGGGCCCCGGCGGCGGCTGGTGAGGTGCTTGCGGGTCTGCCAGTTGAGGTTGACGCGCATGACGCCGGAGGTGCCGCCCTGCTTGGCCAGGGAGACCGAGGGGGCCGCCTTGGTGAGCGTGACCTTGGAAGGCTGAGCGGGAGGCGGTGCCGGGTGCTGGGGTACGTCGACGGTGATGCCGAAGTCCGTCGCCAGGCCCTCGAGCCCGCTGTCGTAGCCCTGGCCCACGGCCCGGAACTTCCAGGCGCCCGGGCGGCGGTAGAACTCGCCGAGCACGAAGGCGGTCTCCACGGTGGCGCCGGTGCTGTCGAAGCGGGCGGCGGTGTCTCCTGTGGCGGGGTCCAGGACCCGGACGGCGAGGCCGGGGACCTGACCGAAGGTGCCGCCGTCGGCCGAGGCCGCGAGGACGATCCGCTCGATGCCGGCCTCCACGCGCGCGAGGTCGACGAGCAGGGTGTCGGTGACCTCCGCCCCGTTGGTCTTCCTGCCCTCGTGGCGGACCGCACCGGAGGGGTGGACGGGCTGGTTGTAGAAGACGAAGTCGTCGTCCGCGCGGACCCTGCCACCCCCCAGGAGGAGCGCCGAGGCGTCCACGTCGGGGATGCCGGGGCCCGCCCGGCGGGTCACCTCGACGCGGAGCGCGGTACCGGGCACCGGTGTGTTCGACCCCTTGGGCATTGACATGCCGGCCCCCATCTGTACAACGTCCGACGCGCCGTCAACCGCCGGTAACCGGACAGGAACTCGCCTTTTACACGATCCAGACGTCGAACGGAGTCCATTTTTGGCAAGTTCGCTCGGATTAGCGATCCCAGATCGCCGCCGACACGGAAAACAACCCTCTTATCGGTCTCCCCAACCAGCACATCGTGGGCTTAACTTATGTGCCATGACCTCCCCCCGCTCCACCTATGGCGGCGGCTACTACTCCGCCTCCTTCCCGGACACCCCGATCTACGACTCGCTCGTGGCCGAGCGGGGCACCCCGCAGATCGCCCCGATCAGGGTCCCGGCCGCCTATGACACCGGTCTCGGCATGCAGTCCTCCCCGGGCATGCCCTTCCCCGGCGGCAACCTCCCCGCACTGCCCTCCGCTCTTCCCGCGCTGCCCGCGGCCCCCTCGCCGCAGCCCGCGTACGGCTACCCGCAGGCGCAGCAGGCGCCCCAGATGCAGCCGACGCCCACGGCGTACATCCCGCAGCAGGCCGGCG
>NZ_WWKH01000567.1:0-3128 GCF_009865595.1 Streptomyces sp. SID1328
GGCCGTGCGACGCGTAGGCCACGGCGCGGGCCCCGGGCCCCGGGCCGCCGGGCGCCGGGCGCCGGGCGCATGAAGCGAACCGGCACCACCGGCCTGCCTGCCCGTGGCAAGCGGGAACCCCGGCCCCTCTGAACACAGCGGAGGGGGCCACGCCCAGCGAGCAGCGCCGCGCTGGTGCGCCTGGCCACTCCGTCGAACGCCGACCCGGCACCTGGCGCCGGCCCCTCATCGGCGCACCAGCCAGACCGCCGAGGAAACCCTCAACACGCACCGCACCACCACCCCCGAAAACAACACCGCCCCCACCCCCGGCAGTGGCCGGGGTGGGGGCGGTGGAGGTGCGAGGAGAGGGGCAGCGGGGACTTGGCCCTTCTCCTCGGGTATCGGTGGGCGGTCAGCCCATCTCCTCCAGGGTCTTGCCCTTCGTCTCCTTGACGAACTTCAGGACGAAGGGGATGGAGAGCGCGGCGAAGAACGTGTAGATCACGTAGGTGCCGGAGAGGTTCCAGTCGGCCAGCGACGGGAAGCTCGCGGTGATGGCCCAGTTGGCGATCCACTGCGCGGACGCGGCGACACCGAGGGCGGCGGCGCGAATCCGGTTCGGGAACATCTCGCCGAGGAAGACCCAGACCACCACGCCCCAGGAGAGGGCGAAGAAGAGGACGAAGAGGTGGGCGGCGACGAGGGCGACCCAGCCCTGCGTGGCGGGGAGCTTGCCGTCGACGAGGTGGTACGAGAACGCCCAGGCTTCCAGCGCGAGACCGACGACCATGCCGACCGAGCCGATGAGGGCCAGCGGCTTCCGGCCGATCCGGTCCACGAAGATCATGGCGATCACGGTGCCGACGATGTTGATGATCGACGTCGTGAAGGAGTTGAGGAACGAGTCCGACGGGTCGACACCGACCGACTGCCACAGCGTGGAGGAGTAGTAGAACGCGACGTTGATGCCGACGAACTGCTGGAAGACGGAGAGGCCGATACCCACCCAGACGATCGGCTTGAAGAAGAAGCTGCCACCGAGCAGGTCCTTGAAGGACGACTTGTGCTCGGACTTCATCGCGTGCTCGATCTCGTTGACCCGCGCGTCGAGGTCGACACCGTTGCCCTCGACCTCGGCCAGCACCTCGCGGGCGCGCTCACGCTTGCCGACGGAGATCAGGAAGCGCGGGGACTCGGGGATCGCGAAGGAGAGCAGGCCGTAGAGGACGGCCGGGATCACCATGACGCCCAGCATGACCTGCCAGACCTCGAGGCCCATCAGCTTGCCGCGCTGGTCGCCGCCGGCGGCGTTCAGCAGGCCCCAGTTGACGAGCTGCGAGACGGCGATGCCGATGACGATCGCGGCCTGCTGGAAGGAGCCGAGCCGCCCGCGGTAAGCCGGCGGTGCGACCTCGGCGATGTAGGCCGGGCCGATGACCGAGGCCATACCGATGGCGAAACCGCCGATGATGCGCCAGAAGGCGAGGTCCCACAGCGCGAAGGGAAGGGCGGAGCCCACCGCGCTGATGGTGAAGAGGACGGCGGCGATCTGCATGCAGCGGATACGGCCGATACGGTCGGCTATGCGGCCGGCGGTGGCGGCACCGATGGCGCAGCCGATCAGCGCGATGGCGATGACCTGGGCGAGGGCGGCGGAGCCCACGTCATAACGGTCCCGGATGGCCTCGACGGCGCCGTTGATCACGGAGCTGTCGTAGCCGAACAGGAAGCCGCCCATCGCGGCCGCGGCCGCGATGAAGATGACGTGCCCGAGATGTTCGGGGTGAGCCGTCCCGGCTCCTGGCTGGGGTGCCTGCGCTGTGCTGGTCACGTGTAACTCCTCGGGCCACGGCAACGCTGCCGGGTGGGGGCGAGCCCTTCCAGGTTCCAGTGGCGCACACCTTGGCACCACTTACCCCTGAAGGTAAAAGCAACGTTGCAGAGACTATGCCTTCAACTTTCGAAGTCAATACCTGGATGGCTGTGACTTAAGAGATACGCACGCGTCGATGTTGTTCAAGAAGTAAACGCACACGTACTTGATCTTGAGAGACTTGCTAGCGCAGCCGCTGGGAGATGACCTTCGACACTCCGTCACCCTGCATGGAGACGCCGTACAGCGCGTCGGCCACCTCCATGGTGCGCTTCTGGTGCGTGATCACGACGAGCTGCGAACTCTCCTGCAGCTCCCGCATGATCCCGATCAGCCGCTGGAGATTGGTGTCGTCCAGGGCCGCCTCGACCTCGTCCATCACGTAGAAGGGGCTGGGGCGGGCCTTGAAGATCGCCACCAGCAGGGCGACGGCCGTCAGCGACCGTTCCCCGCCGGACAGCAGGCTCAGCCGCTTCACCTTCTTCCCCGGCGGCCGCGCCTCCACGTCCACACCCGTGGCCAGCATGTCGTCCGGGTCGGTCAGCACCAGCCGCCCCTCCCCACCGGGGAAGAGCCGGGAGAAGACGCCCTCGAACTCGCGGGCGGTGTCCCGGAACGCCTCGGTGAAGACCTGCTCGACCCGTTCATCGACCTCCTTCACCACCCTCAGCAGATCCACCCGCGTCTTCTTCAGGTCCTCCAGTTGCTCACTGAGGAACTTGTGCCGCTCTTCCAGCGCTGCAAACTCCTCCAGCGCCAGCGGATTCACCTTGCCCAACTGCTGGTAGGCCCGCTCGGCCGCCTTCAGCCGCTTCTCCTGCTCCGCGCGGTGGAAGGGACGCGGCTGGTTACGGGGGTGCCCGGGGTCCTCCGGCAGCTCCTCACCCTCCGCCGGGAGGGAGGGCGGCACCGGCTGGAGGGGGCCGTACTCCGCGACGAGCCCCTCCGGCTCGACCCCGAGTTCGTCCAGCGCCCTGGCCTCCAGCTGCTCGATCCGCAGCCGCTTCTCCGCGCCGAGCACCTCGCCCCGGTGCACCGAGTCCGTCAACTTGTCGAGTTCCGCCTTGAGATCGCGCCCCGTACCGCGCGCGTCGGCCAACTCCCGCTCGCGTACGGCCTTCGCGGCCTCGGCGGCGTCGCGCTCGCGCTGGGAGCGGGCGAGGGAGACCTCGATGTGGGCCAGCAGTTGCCGGGCGCCGTCCGCGACCGCCCCGGCGATGGCCGCCTCGTGGCGCAGCCGGGCCCGCCGCCGCTCCGCACGCGCGCGTGCCTC
>NZ_WWKH01000568.1:0-2894 GCF_009865595.1 Streptomyces sp. SID1328
GGTGGGCGGCGCCCTTGGGGGAGCCGTCCGCCGGGGAAGAGGAGTTGTCGCGGTTGGCGAAGGCGATGGCTGCGATGAGGAGGACGACGACGCCGACGACGGTGATGAGGCTGCGGGATGAGGAGCGGGGGGTGCGGCGCGGGGCGCCGCCGTAGGGGTCGCCGCCGGGCAGGTGGGTGCGGGTGTGCCCGGTGTCGGGGTAACCGTGTTCGCCTGAGGTGCTCATGCCGCGCCCGCCCTCTCCGCCTCGTGTTCATACGACGGTAGCCGGGCTGGTCCTCGCGCGGGCGCGGTGTGGTGACTGGACATCAGGGAAACGCGACCTCGAGTCCGGGCGTCAGACGGCCATGCCGTACACGATGGTGAACAGCGTGCCGAGGGAGCCGATGATGAAGACCCCGGTGAGGCCCGCGATGATGAGTCCCTTGCCCTGTTCCGCGCTGAAGGTGTCCCGCAGCGCGGTGGCGCCGATGCGCTGTTTGGCCGCGCCCCAGATGGCGATGCCGAGGCAGAGAAGGATGGCGACGGCCATCACGACCTCGATCATCACCTTCGCTTCGTTGCCCAGGCTGCCGAAAGGCCCCCAGTCCGGAGCGATCCCGCCGATGATGGTGTTGATGTCTCCCTTGTCGGCCGCAAAGAGCATGTAAGTCACCGCCCCTGGTGGGTAGTTGTGCCGCTCCTCTGCGGTGTGCAGAGGTCAGGTCTCATTGTCGCCGACAACGTCGCCGTCGTATGTCGACTTGGCGGCATTCACAGGCGGGTCTCGTACATTTGGCGCGTACGGTCACTCTGTGTATCACGGCAGGTCACGCCGGGCAATGACGCGGGTGCGAAACCTGTGGTGTGGCTTCGTCGTTGAGCTCTCTTACGGCCCTTCCGTCCCCCGCACGGTTTCTGACGGCCGGTCGGGTGAGACGTCGAGACGATGTTCTCACGCGGCGTCAGCGCGGCTTGAGCCCGTGCAGCAGCAGGTGGACGTGGGTGTCGAGACCGGCCATCGCCTCCTCGGCGTCCAGCGCGCAGCCGGCGATGAGGGCGGCGAGGCCGTGCAGGCTGGCGGCGGCGACCAGGGTGATGCGCTCGGGGTCGCCCTGGACGATCTCGCCGCGTTCCTGCGCGCGGGCGAAGGTACGGGTGAGGGAGCCGAGGGACTGGTCGACGGCGACGGCGAGCCGGCCGGAGCTGTCGGGTTCGTGCTTGCGCGCGAACATCAGCTCCAGCAACTCCGGGTTTTCGACGGCGAAGCCGAGGTAGGCCCGCGCGAGGGCGGTCAGGCGCTGCTCGAAGTCCGCCTCGGGGGTGTCGGCGGCCGCGGCGGTGAGGGCCTGGTTCAGGCGCTCGTAGCCGGCGAGGGCGAGAGCGTCGAGGAGGGCCTGCTTGTCCTTGAAGTGGCGGCCGGGGGCGGCGTGGCTGACGCCGGTGGCGCGGGCCAGCTCGCGCAGGGAGAGAGCGGCGGCCCCCTTCTCGCGCAGGGTGCGCTCGGCGCTCTGGAGCAGGGCGGCGCGCAGGTCGCCGTGGTGGTACGGGCGGCTGGTGGGGGTGCGCGGCATGGGGGTCATGGTATCCCGATGTTGTCGGCGCCAGCTTTGTTGACGGTGACTGCATTGTTGTCGTTGACATCATTGTTGGCGTTGCCTACATTGAGGCCATGGCCGAGACGAGTGAAGCGCGCACCGCGCGCCAGTGGAATGTGGACCGTCTGCCCGATCTGAGCGGCCGTACGGCCGTGGTGACCGGTGCCAACAGCGGGATCGGCTTCATGGCCGCCGCCGCGCTGGCGCGGGCCGGGGCCCATGTGGTGTTCGCGGTGCGGGACCTGGCGCGCGGCGCCGCCGCGGCGGGGCGGGTGAGCGGCAGCACCGAGGTGCGCCGTCTGGACCTGGCGGACCTGGACTCGGTACGGGAGTTCGCGGCCGGCTGGGACCGCCCGCTGGACCTGCTGGTCAACAACGCGGGCGTGATGATGCTCCCCGAGGGACGGACGAAGCAGGGCTTCGAGACCCAGTTCGGCACCAACCACCTCGGCCACTTCGCCCTGACCAACCTGCTGCTGCCGCACCTCACCGACCGTGTGGTGACCGTCTCCTCCGGGCTGCACCGGGGCGGGGACGGCCGGATCAGCTTCGACGACGTCAATCTGCGCGGCCGCTACACCCCGACCCGCGCCTACGCCCAGTCCAAGCTGGCCAACCTCCTGTTCACCCTGGAACTCCAGCGGCGCCTCACCGAGGCGGGGTCCGGGGTGCGCGCCCTCGCCGCCCACCCCGGCTACGCGGCGACCAACCTCCAGAGCCACGCCGCGAACCCGCTGGCCCGCCTCTTCATGGGCGTCGGCAACAAGGTGTTCGCCCAGGACGACAAGGGGGGCTCCCTGCCCACCCTGTACGCCGCCACCCAGGACCTGCCCGGCGCGTCGTACGTCGGCCCCGGCGGCCTCGGTGAGATGCGCGGCGCCCCCGCGCTGGTCGGCCGGAGCGCGGCGGCGAGCGACCCGGAGGCGGCCCGGCGGCTGTGGACGCTCTCCGAGGAGCTGACCGGCGTCACCTGGGGGCTCACGGCGCCCGCGACCAGCGGGGTTGACAAAGTGTGACCGCACAACGGGCGGAGGGTGACCGGCGCCGGTAGGTTGGACGGCACTCCGGCCGACGGCGGGTGAGTACCGGGAACGGTTCACAGGAAAATCTCAGCGACGGCCGGGCAGGTTTCTCACCCTATGGGGACAGAGTGAGGACTGATGAAGCGCAGCGCACGCAACCCGGTCACCTCGCGGCCCGCCCTGCTCGGCGCGGTCGTGATGCTCGCCCTCACCTCGGCCTCCGTCGCGGCCGCCGACGACGGGCGCGGCCCGCTCGAGGTGACCGTCACCGCGCCCGCCGACGCGCGGACCGCCC
>NZ_WWKH01000569.1:0-1485 GCF_009865595.1 Streptomyces sp. SID1328
CTCCATCGCTTCATCGCTCCACCCCATCCCAGGTTTGTCATGTACCTGCAATCAGGGAGGACTGCACGATGGCTTGCGGATCGACCAGCCTCTGGGCCGGTGAGACCAGTTGGTTCTGCTGCGGCAACTCTTGGGGGTCCTGCGGCAGTGCCGGCGGCGGCGCCTGCGGCAACTGCCAGTCCAGCGCGCACCACGGCGCCTGGCCCAACGCCTCGGCGGCGTGCTTCAGCATCACCCGCCCCGACCTCTGCGGCGAGAACATCCCCCGGCGCGGCTGCGGTTCGGTGATGAACGTCCGCCACCAGTGCTCCGGCGCGACGGTGTGCATCACCATCACCGACTGCGGCCCCCGTACCAAGGACTGGTGTGGCGAGGCGACCTGCTGCAACGGCGCCTGCCGCACCAACCGCGTGCTCGACCTGACCCCGGCCGCCTTCTCGGCGATCGGCAACCTCAGCTCCGGCAAGCTCCCCGTCTACATCTACGAGTGAGGAGGCCCGACATGAACGCACGGAACACCACGGGAGTGCCGTCCGAGGGGATGCGCCGCCGCCGCTTCCTCACCACCGCCGCCCTGGGCGGCGCGACCATCGTCGGCGCCGGCGCACTGGGCGGCCTGGACGCCGACGCGGCCTTCGCCGCCGAGCCCTCCCTCGACCCGGCCATCGCCAAGTCCTCCTTCGTGGAGGGCAGAATCACCGGCATCACCGGCAGCGTGCTGGAGGTGGCCGGATCCAGCGGCGGCCACGCGCGCGTGCAGATGACCAATGTCACCAGCGTGTGGAAGGTCCGGCCCACCACCGCCGAGGTCATCGAGGTCGGCGACGGCCTCTACGCGCGCGGAGTCCCCATGCCCGACGGCACGGTGGCCGCCGACGCGGTCTGGGTCAACATCGTCAACCTCGACACCACGATCCGGGGCATCGCGAAGAACCGGGTCCACCTCGCCCACGGACAGCACGAGGTCGTCGGCAACATCCTCGCCGACACCGGCGCCTCCTACGCCGGACGCGGACTCACCTCCGACCTGTCCCGGCTGCGCATCGGGCAGAGCGCCCAGGTGCTGGGCGCCTGGCGGCCGTCCGACGACACGGTGGACGTCGTCCGTATCTCCGTCGGGCACTGAAGCGGACGTCGGGAGAGGCGCTGATGCTGTCACTGACCACGGGATTGCTCCCGCTGCTCCTCGCCGGGCTGCTCGCCTGGACCGGCGCGGCCAAGGCCCTCGGCCCGGACGTCGTCCGTACGGCGCCGAAGACCGCGCTGGCCCGCCTGCTGAGCAGCAGCGAGCGGGCCGTCCTGGTGCTGCGTGCCACCGGGTGGGCCGAACTGCTCCTGGCCGGGGCCCTGCTCGCGGCACCCGGCAGCGCGCTGCCAGGGGCGGCCACCGCCGTCCTCGGGGCCGGGTTCCTCGGCTATCTCGGCTACGGCCGGGCGCGGGCCCCTCAGGCGTCCTGCGGCTGCTCCGCGAGCGAGGACACGCCG
>NZ_WWKH01000570.1:0-1308 GCF_009865595.1 Streptomyces sp. SID1328
CTCGACACCGCCCTCGGCGCCCGCGCGTACGAGGCCGCGCTGAGCCTCGGCCACCCGCCGGAGCGGGCGCGGGCGCTGGCGTCGGCGGTGACCATCCTGGACGCGGTCGAGGCGAAGGCCCGGATGCCCGAGCCGCCCGCGACGGCGGCCGCGCCGGACACCACCGACCTGCTCCAGGAGATCGGGCCCGTCTCCCGTGCCCTCCGCCGTCCCGACGAGATCGCGGCGGTCCGTGCCCGTGCGGCCGCCGACCCAGCAGAGAGCGTTGCCGCACATGAGTGAAGTGAAGCCCACGGCCGTCGTGCTCGGCGGCTCCCTGGCCGGCATGCTCGCGGCCCGCGCCCTGGCCGCGACGGGCGCTCGTGTCACGGTGGTGGAGCGGGACGCGCTGCCCACCGGGCCCGAGCCGCGCAAGGGGCTGCCGCAGGCACGGCACGTCCACCAGTTGTGGTCGGGCGGTGCCCGCGCGCTGGAGGAGCTGCTGCCGGGAGCGCAGGCGGCGTTGAGCGCGGCCGGGGTGCGCCGGGTGCCGATGACCACGGACATGGTGGCGCTGTCGGCGCACGGCTGGTACCGGCGCTGGACGGAGTCGGCGTTCATGCTGCCGGCCGGGCGGGACCTGCTGGACTGGGTGGTCCGCAATCTGGTGCGGGCGGACGGCGCGATCGAGCTGCTGGACCGCATCGAGGCCCTCGACCTCACCGGCACCGGCCGTGCGGTGACCGGCGTGCGGGTGCGGGCCGACGGCATCGAACGCACCCTGGACGCCGATCTGGTGGTGGACGCCACCGGGCGCGGCTCCCGTGCCGCGCACTGGCTGACGGGGCTGGGCCTGCCCCAACCGGAGCGCCGGGAGGTCGACTCGGGGCTGACGTACGCCAGCCGGCTGTTCCGGGCGCCGGAGGGGGCGCGGGAGGGCTTCCCGGTGGTCAACGTCGAGCCCGATCAACGGGGTTCGCGCATCGGGCGCGGTGGGGTGCTGCTGCCGGTGGAGGACGGCGGGTGGCTCGTCACCCTGATCGGCGCCCGCACCGACCAACCGCCGTCCACGGGGGCCGAGTTCCTGCGGTACGCGCAGGAGGAGCTGCGGCATCCGCTGATCGGTGAGCTGCTCACCCACGCCGAACCGCTGACGGACGTCACGGTCACCCGGACGACCGCCAACCGGCGTCTGTTCTATGAGCGGTTGTCCGAGTGGCCCGAGGGGTTCGTCGTCCTCGGTGACGCCCTGTGCGCGCTCAACCCGGTGTACGGGCACGGCATGTCGGTGGCGGCCCGGTCGGCGCTCGTCCTGCGGGACACGGTGCG
>NZ_WWKH01000571.1:0-1135 GCF_009865595.1 Streptomyces sp. SID1328
TCCAGGACCAGCATGGCGTTCTTGCCGCCGAGTTCGAGGGAGACGCCGATCAGGCGGGCGGCGGCGCCCTGGGCGACCTCGCGGCCGGTGCGGGTGGAGCCGGTGAAGGAGACGTAGTCGGCGTGCCGGACGATCTCCGGGCCGACCACCGGGCCCTCGCCGAGGACCACTTGGAAGACCCCGGCGGGCAGTCCGGCCTCGATCAGCAGGTCACGCGCCCACAGGGCGGTCAGGCAGGTCTCGGTGTCCGGCTTCATCACGACCGCGTTGCCGGTGACGAAGGCGGGCAGGGCGTCGCCGACGGAGAGTTCGAGGGGGTAGTTCCAGGGGGCGATCTGGCCCACGACCCCGCGCGGGTGCCGCAGTTCGGTCACCTTGGTCAGGGTCGGCATGGCGCCGGTGTGCCGCTTGGGCCGCAGGTAGGCGGGGGCGCGGCGGCCGTAGTGCCGGGCGGCGACGACGACGGCCTGCACCTCCTCGTGGGCGTGCAGCCGCGCCTTGCCGGTCTCCAGCTGGATGAGGTCGAGCACCTCGGACTGCCGCTCCAGCACCAGGTCGTGGAAGCGCAGCAGCACCGCGGCCCGTGCGCGCACCGGGGTCCGCTCCCACACCCGCTGGGCGGCGCGGGCGGCCTCGAAGGCGGCGGCGACGTCGTCCGGGGTGGACTCGGGCAGGTCGGCGAGCTTGGCCCCGGTGAGCGGGGTGTGGTTGCTGGTCCGGCCCGAGCCGGTGACGCCCTTGGTGAGCTGGGCCAGCAGCTCGGGGGTGACCACGTCGGCGGCGGTGCGCACGCCCTCGGGGGCCGGGGCGATCGGATTGGTGCCGGTGACTTCCGGGGCCTGCGAGTCCGTCATGAGCGGCAGGGTATGCCGGTGGCCGCCCTTTCGGTACCCGTCGGTAACGGGGTTTCACCGGCCGCACACATTCCGCCAGTGATCACTGGCGTATACGTGCTGATCAGCGCGTTGTCGGCCCGGTCACTCGGCTCCGGGTTTTTTGGACAGCAGCAGCCCGAGGGCCGCGAGCGGGGTGCGGCGCACGACCGGGGCGGGCGTCACGACAGTCCGCGTGGGCTCCGTGCCGGGTTCGGGTTCCGGCTCCTCCACCCGCGTGCCGGCGCGTCTCTCCAGCTCCG
>NZ_WWKH01000572.1:0-1114 GCF_009865595.1 Streptomyces sp. SID1328
GTGGTCTTGCCGACGCCGAAGCCGCCCACGACGACGATCTTCAGACCGTTGTCGGCGGAGGCACCCAACGGGGTGCGCGCGTCAGAGATTGCGGAGTCCAACGAGCACCTGCTCCAGGATGTCGGGGTCGGTGATGGCGGGGCGGCGCGGATGACGGGCGCTGACATGGCCGGTGGCCAGCAGGTCGGACAGCAGCACCTTGGTGATGCTGACGGGCAGGCGCAGCTCGGCGGCGATCTCCACCACCGAGGTGGGGAACTCCGCCAGCCGCAGGATGGCCACGTGCTCGGACTGCATGCCGGTGGCCGCCGCCGACTCGGCGACGATCAGCGTGACCAGGTCCAGCGGGCTGCCGGCGCCGGCCCCGATCCGTCCCCGCGTGATGGTGTAGAGACGGTCGGGAGCGTCGTCCCTGCCCGGACGGCTCATGAGGAGCGGGGCGGCGCGGTCAGGTGCTCGCCGAGCTGCTCCACCAGTTCGCTCATCGTGTGGCCGACCACGCCGGGGTCCGCGTCCTCGCTGGTCACCACGGCCAGGTGGGCGCCCTCGCCGGCCTCGACGATGAACAGCACCCCGCCGTAGAACTCGGCCATCGCCGAGCGGACGCCGCCGCTGCCGTCGCCGAACTCCACGGACGCCCCGTGCGACAGCGACTGGATGCCGGCGGCGATGGCGGCGAGCTGGTCCGCCTGGTCGACGGACAACTCCGGCGTACGGCACAGCTTGAGGCCGTCGCGGGAGAGGACGAGCGCGTGCCGGGCGCCCGGAGTCTTCTCCAGCAGGCCCTCGAGGAGCCAGGTGAGCGTGTCGTCCGCGGTGGTCGGGCCGGTCATGAAGTGGTGTCGCCTTCCAGGTGCGTGTGCGGTTGCGTGGGGGGACGGGAGACAGCGGGGGTGTCGGCCGGGCCGCCTTCGCGCGGTTCCTCGGGCCGGGTGTGCGGTGCCCGGCCCTCGGGGGTCGGGCCGGGGCGTACCGCGTTGCGGAAGCTGCTGAAGCGGGCCGCGCGGACCTTGGCCTCGTCGGGGGCGGTTGCGGGCCGTCCGGTGTCGTCCCGCGAGGCCGACCGGGAACGCTCGGCCTCGGCCAGCGTCCGGCCGCGCCGGCGCTTGGGCAG
>NZ_WWKH01000058.1:0-6070 GCF_009865595.1 Streptomyces sp. SID1328
CTGAACGCATCCGGCCCGGCGGGAGGACCCCCCACATGATCCGTTCCCGGCTTCCCGCGGCAGCTGCCGCGAGCCTCGCCCTCACCCTCGGCGCCTTCGGCGGCACCGCGCACGCGGCCGACCCGCACGTGGCGCCCGGCGGCAACTTCGACCTCTCGGTCTGGCAGCTCCAGGAGCCGGTCGGCTCCCCCGGCTCCCCCACCACGATCTCCTCGTCCCGGCTGCGCGGCGCGAACGGCTACCAGGACGCTTACTTCTACACCGACACCCGCGACGGCGCGATGACCTTCTGGGCGCCCGAGAAGGGCGTCACCACGCCGAACTCGAACTACGCCCGCTCGGAGCTGCGCGAGATGAACCGCGACGGCGGCGCGGCCGACTGGGCGCTCGGCGGCACGCACCGGATGAACGCGACCCTCCGGGTGGTGTCGGTGACCAAGAACGTCTGCGTCGGACAGATCCACCTCGGCTCCGGCGGCTCCTCCACCAAGCCGCTGCTGGAGCTCTACTACCACGCGGACGGCGACATCGTCCTGGGCACCGAGAACTCCCCCTCCGGCGGCCAGACCCCGCACACGGTGGGCCATGTGTCCCTGGGCAGGACCTGGACGTACAGCATCGCCGTGACCGGCGGGAACACCATCGAGCTGACCGTCAACGGCAGCACCACGCGCTACCCGATCCCCGCGTCCTTCAACCCGTACAAGCAGTACTTCAAGGCCGGGTCCTACAACCAGTCCTCCTCGGACTCGACGACCAACGGCGCCCGCGTCGCGTTCTACGGGCTGACCGTCCAGCACGGGTGATCCGCGCTCCCACCTGCGCGAGTGGTGCATTCGGGCGAAGGGTCGTAGCGTCGGCACACGGTCGGACACAGCACGACAGGTGGGAGCGACCATGCGCGGATCACTGGTGGGTACGACGGTCACCCTGGCCGCGGGAGCCCTGCTCACCGCGGCGATGACGACGGCGTCGGCCGGCCCGCCGACGGCCCCCGTGACACACCGGACCGCGCCCGTCCTCGTCGACTGCGAGTTCAACAGGAACGTGCGACCGGCCGACTTCATCCTGGCCTGCGGTGACGGCAACAGCAGGCTCGACGGACTCACGTGGGTGAAGTGGGACTCGAAGTCGGCCTTGGCCGAGGGTGTGAACGCGGTCAACAACTGCGACCCGTACTGCGCCAAGGGCGTCTTCCGCTCCTACCACGTGACCGTGCGCCTCGACCGCCCGGCCGCGTGGAAGAAGAACCCGGCCGTCAAGCGCTACACCCGGATGAGCGTGACGTACGACGACGCGCGCCCCAAGGGCTTCACGCAGACCATGGTCTACCCGCTCTGGGGCTGATCCCGCCCGTACACCGTCCGCTCCGGCCCCGGTGAGGGGCCGGAGCGGACGCGGGCGGTTCAGGCCAGCTCGACCAGCAGGTCTCCGCCCTCCACCTGCTGGATGCGGTTGATCGCCAGCCGGGACACCCGGCCCGCCTTCGGCGCGGTGATCGTCGCCTCCATCTTCATCGCCTCGATGGTGGCCACGGTCTCCCCGGCCGCCACCTCCGCGCCCTCTTCCACGGCGAGCGTCACCACCCCGGCGAACGGCGCCGCCACATGGCCGGAATTCGAGCGGTCGGCCTTCTCCGTCACCGGCACGTCGGTCGCGGCCGAGCGGTCGCGGACCTGGATCGGCCGGAGCTGGCCGTTGAGGGTGGACATCACCGTGCGCATACCGCGCTCGTCGGCCTCGCCGACCGCCTGCAGCTCGATCAGCAGCCGGACACCGGGTTCCAGGTCGACGGCGTACTCCTTGGCCGGGCGCAGTCCGTAGAAGAACGACTTGCTGTCCAGGACGCTGGTGTCGCCGTACGCCTGCCGGTGGGTGTCGAACTCGCCGGTCGGGCCGGGGAACAGCAGGCGGTTCAGCGTGGGCTTCGGGTCCTTCTCCAACCCCTCGCGGTCCTCTGCGGACAGCTCCCGCACCGGCTTGGCCTCGGCGCGGCCACGCAGTGCCTTGGTGCGGAACGGCTCCGGCCAGCCGCCGGGCGGGGTGCCCAGCTCGCCGCGGAGGAAGCCGATCACCGAGTCCGGGATGTCGAAGCGGTCCGGGTCGGCCTCGAAGTCGTCCGGCGAGACGCCCGCGCCGACCAGGTGCAGGGCGAGGTCGCCGACCACCTTGGAGGACGGGGTGACCTTGACCAGACGGCCCAGGATGCGGTCGGCGGCCGCGTACATCGCCTCGATCTCCTCGAAGCGGTCGCCCAGGCCGAGCGCGACGGCCTGGGTGCGCAGGTTGGAGAGCTGGCCGCCGGGGATCTCGTGGTGGTAGACCCGGCCGGTCGGGGAGGCGAGGCCCGCCTCGAAGGGGGCGTAGACCTTGCGCACGCCCTCCCAGTACGGCTCCAGCTCCTCGACCGCGTGGAGGCTGAGGCCGGTGGGGCGCTCGGAGTGGTCGGTGGCGGCCACCAGCGCGGAGAGCGAGGGCTGCGAGGTCGTCCCGGCCATGGAGGCGACCGCGCCGTCCACCGCGTCGACGCCCGCCTGGATCGCGGCGAGGTAGGTGGCGAGCTGGCCGCCCGCGGTGTCATGGGTGTGCAGATGCACCGGCAGCCCGAACTCGCCGCGCAGCGCGGTGACCAGCTTGGCGGCGGCGGGGGCCCGCAGCAGGCCGGCCATGTCCTTGATGGCGAGGACATGGGCGCCGGCCTCGACGATGCGCTCGGCCAGCCTCAGGTAGTAGTCGAGCGTGTAGAGCCGCTCGGCCGGGTCACTGAGGTCGGCGGTGTAGCAGAGCGCGACCTCGGCGACGGCGGTGCCGGTCTCGCGTACGGCGTCGATGGCGGGCCGCATCTGGTCGACGTCGTTCAGCGCGTCGAAGATGCGGAAGATGTCGACGCCGGTGGCGGCGGCCTCCCGTACGAAGGCGTCGGTGACCTCGGTGGGGTACGGGGTGTAGCCGACGGTGTTGCGGCCGCGCAGCAGCATCTGGAGGCAGATGTTGGGCACCGCCTCGCGCAGCGCGGCCAGCCGCTCCCACGGGTCCTCGGCGAGGAAGCGCAGCGCGACGTCGTAGGTGGCGCCGCCCCAGCACTCCAGGGAGAGCAGTTCGGGCAGGGTGCGGGCGACGACGGGGGCGACCGCGAGCAGGTCCTTGGTGCGCACGCGGGTGGCCAGCAGCGACTGGTGGGCGTCGCGGAAGGTGGTGTCCGTGACACCGAGCGCCGGGGATTCGCGCAGTTCGCGGGCGAAGCCCTCGGGGCCGAGGTGGACCAGCCGCTGCCGGGAGCCCGCCGGGGGCTCGCCCGCCGGGAGCGCGGGCAGCTTGGTGACGGGGTCGAGAAGTTCGGGGCGCTCGCCGTGCGGCTTGTTGACCGTGACGTCGGCCAGGTAGGTGAGCAGCTTGGTGCCCCGGTCGGCCGAGTGACGGGACGTCAGCAGGTACGGACGCTCCTCGATGAACGAGGTGGTGACGCGGCCGGCCCGGAAGTCGGGGTCGTCCAGCACGGCCTGCAGGAAGGGAATGTTGGTGGCCACGCCCCGGATGCGGAACTCGGCGACCGCGCGCCGGGCGCGGCCCACGGCGGCCTGGAAGTCCCGTCCCCGGCAGGTGAGTTTGACCAGCATGGAGTCGAAGTGGGCGCTGATCTCGGTGCCGGCGTGGGTGGTTCCGCCGTCGAGCCGGATGCCGGAGCCACCGGGCGAGCGGTACGCGCTGATCAGTCCGGTGTCCGGGCGGAACCCGTTGGCGGGGTCCTCGGTGGTGATCCGGCACTGGAGGGCGGCGCCGCGCAGGGTGATCCGGTCCTGGGAGAGCCCGAGGTCGGCCAGGGTCTCCCCGGCGGCGATGCGCATCTGGGCCTGGACCAGGTCGACGTCGGTGACCTCCTCGGTGACCGTGTGCTCCACCTGGATGCGGGGGTTCATCTCGATGAAGACGTGGTTGCCGTCCCGGTCGAGGAGGAACTCCACGGTGCCCGCGTTGCGGTAGCCGATCTCGCGGGCGAAGCGCACGGCGTCGGCGCAGATCCGGTCCCGCAGTCCGGGATCGAGGTTGGGGGCGGGCGCCAGCTCGATGACCTTCTGGTGGCGGCGCTGGAGCGAGCAGTCGCGCTCGTAGAGGTGGATCACGTTCCCCTCGCCGTCGGCGAGGATCTGCACCTCGATGTGACGGGGGTCCACGACGGCCTTCTCCAGGAAGACGGTCGGGTCGCCGAAGGCGGACGCGGCCTCACGGGAGGCGGCCTCGATGGACTCGCGGAGCTGGGCGGGCGCCTCGACCCGGCGCATGCCGCGGCCGCCACCGCCCGCGACCGCCTTCACGAAGACGGGGAAGCCGATCTCGTCGGCGGCGCGCACCAGTTCGTCCACGTCGTTGGACGGCGCGGAGGAGCCGAGCACGGGCACCCCGGCCGCACGCGCGGCGGCGACCGCGCTGGCCTTGTTGCCGGTGAGCTCGAGGGTGCCGGCGCTGGGGCCGACGAAGGTGATCCCGGCCTCCTCGCAGGCGCGGGCCAGGTCGGGGTTCTCCGAGAGGAAGCCGTAGCCGGGGTACACGGCGTCGGCACCGGCGCGGCGGGCGGCGCTCACGATCTCGTCGACGGAGAGATAGGCGCGTACGGGGTGACCGGGCTCGCCGATCTCGTACGCCTCGTCGGCCTTGAGCCGGTGCAGCGAGTTGCGGTCCTCGTGGGGGAAGACGGCCACCGTGCGCGCGCCGAGTTCGTAGCCCGCCCGGAACGCGCGGATGGCGATCTCTCCGCGGTTGGCTACCAGCACCTTACGGAACATCTGGGATTCCCTTCAGCCTGCCGGCGACGAACACCATGGTGTCAGCCACGTCCTGCCCCCGTACTCCGCCGAAACACTAGGGGGTGCGTGCCCCGGTCGAAGTGCGAAAACCGTCACATTGACGTGCGCGCGTCGAGTCGGTGGGGAGTACGGCCGGGGCGCCGAGGTCCGGGACGGGAAGCCCGGGCGGGACTGCGGGCGCGGCCACCGGTCCGGGCCGGTTCCTTCGGGCGTACGGCAGGCGGAGGCGGCGGCCGCGCAGCAGGGCGAGGGCGATCGCGGCGGACACGGCGACGAGGTGCTCGCGCCCGGCGAGGTTGGGTACGGCGAGGGACTCCCACACCATCGATCCGCCTGTCAGGGTGAAAACCACGGGAGCCCGCCGGACCACGGCCAGATAGGTGAACAGGCCCACCACGGCCGCCGAGGGGCCGGTGTCGAGGACGGCTCCGTACTCGGCGGGCAGCCCGATCCCCCACCGGCCGGGCCCCAGCTCGATCATCAGCCGGGCGGTGAGGGTGCCGGCCAGGGTGGTGACGTAGGCGATGGCCAGGGTGCGGGCGCGGCCGAGGACCAGTTCGGCCAGGGCGAAGGCCAGGAACAGCTGGGTGATGCCCGCCCACACCGGCAGGTCGAGCGCGGGGACGTACAGCGAGACGGGGGTGCGCAGCAGGGAGAGCCAGAGGGGGAGGCCGGCCGTGACGCCGCCGAGCCGCCGGACCCAGGTGGCACCGGCGGGGTGCTGGGCCAGGTCGTGGAAGAGGACGACGCCGGACGCGGCCACGAAGGCGAGGAGCAGACCGGACAGTCCGCGGTGCGCGAGGCGGCGTACGGGGTCCACCACGACGGCGTGCCATTCGCCGCGCAGGGTGCGGCCGGTGAACCGGGCCGCGCGCACGAGGAGGCTCCACGCCCCCGGTTCCCCCGCCACGTGCCGCTCCCCCTTCGCCGATGGCCCGCCGGGGCGGGCGGTCACAGTCCAGCGGGCCGGGAACCGGGAGTCAAGATCCACGGCTTCGGCGGATAAGCCGCCGGCGCCCGGTTCGCGGCCAACACCACGATTTGAACGTCCACTTCATGGAAGGCCGCTGCTTTCTTTCCATTTTGATCATCAACTCTCGTATAGTGACCGCCGGTTCACCCAAGACGCTGTTTCTTGTCGTTTCTCGTCTCCCGACGACCCGATTTCCGCGAGGACCAGACCGGACCGATGACCGCGCCCACGCCCCCCGGCGACCGCCCAGCCCTCCGCACGCCCGCCCTCGCCCTGGCCGCCACCGCCGTCCTGT
>NZ_WWKH01000573.1:0-979 GCF_009865595.1 Streptomyces sp. SID1328
ATGAACACCGTGTGGGACGGCGTCTTCCACGCCCTGTGCTGGATCGCCGTCCTGCTCGGCCTCGCCGTCCTGTACTCCCGTGTCACCCACGACCGGCGCACCGTATGGACCTCACGGGTGCTGTGGGGGTGGGTGCTGGCCGGCTGGGGCGTCTTCAACCTGGTGGAGGGCATCCTCGACCACCAGATCCTCGGCATCCACCATGTGCACGGCGGCCCCCACCA
This sequence comes from Streptomyces sp. SID1328, assembly GCF_009865595.1. Taxonomy (NCBI): domain Bacteria; kingdom Bacillati; phylum Actinomycetota; class Actinomycetes; order Kitasatosporales; family Streptomycetaceae; genus Streptomyces; species Streptomyces sp. SID1328. The sequence goes on from NZ_WWKH01000573.1 coordinate 225, forward strand.
GGCGTGGTGGGACGCCGGTTTCCTCGTCCTCGGCGCGCTGTTCGTGGCCGCCGGCCACCTGATCCGGCGCGGCGGCCGCTTCCACGACCCCGCGGCCCCGCAGGGCGCATGACGGAACACCACCACGGAGCGGGCACCGTCCTGCCGCAGGCGGTGACGGTCGTCCTGGCCCTGCTGTCCCTCGCCGCGCTCCACCACCTCGCCGTGCGACGGGCCGTACGCCGCAACCCCGCGCAGGACTGGCCGGTTTGGCGCACCATCTCCTTCGCCACCGGTCTGACCCTCGTCGCCGTCGCCCTGGTGCCCCCCGCGCCCACCGGTTTCCCCGCGCACATGGCCCAGCACATGCTCATCGGCATGTACGCCCCGCCGGCGCTCGTGCTCGCCGCCCCCGTCACGCTGGCCCTGCGCGCGCTGCCACCCGCCGGGGCCCGCCGGATCACGGCCGTCCTGCACAGCCCGCCCGTGCGATGCGCGGTCCATCCGGTCAGCGCGCTCCTGCTGAGCACCGGCAGCCTGGCGGTGCTGTACTTCACCCCGCTGTACAACACCGCCATGAGCCACCCCGCCGGGCACTGGCTCATGGCGGCACACTTCCTGCTCTCCGGATGCCTGTTCGCGCACGCCATCGCGGGCCCCGACCCCGCCCCGGGCCGCCCCGGCGTACCCGCCCGGCTCACCTGCCTGGGTGTCGCCATCGCCGCACACGCGCTGATCGCCCAGGCCCTGTACGGCGGCTTCTTCACCGACGTCCA
>NZ_WWKH01000574.1:0-813 GCF_009865595.1 Streptomyces sp. SID1328
AAGCCCCCGCTGCTCCCCACCCTGGAGACCTACCTCGCCCACGCGGGCCGCAAGGCGGAGACCGCCCGCGAGCTCCACCTCAACCGCCAGACCCTCTACAACCGCCTCGCCCGCATAGGCGAGTTGCTGAACACCGACCTCGACGACCCGCACACGGTCCTGGCGTTGAGCCTGGCCCTGCGAGCGAGACGGCACGTGGACTAGAGGAGCGCCATCGGCTGGGTCAACTCGTCGTAGATGCTCAGCACTTGGGCGATCGTGTCGTCCTCGGTCGGCCAGCCGGTCGCCTGGCGGACGCCGCGTGCGATGAGCCGCTCGCGCCGTTCGGGGTCGGCGAGGAGGGCGGTGACAGTGTCGGCGAGGGCGCGGGAGTCGCCGTAGGGGACGAGGGCGGCGGCGTCGCCGACGAGGTCCGGGACGCCGCCCACGGCGGTGGCGACCAGGGGGACGCGGGCGTGCAGGGCCTCCTGGGCGAAGAGGGGGCGGGACTCCCAGCGGCTGGTGAGCAGGGCGAGGTCGGCGGCGGCGAGCAGGCCGGGCACGTCGTCGCGGACGCCGAGCAGCCGGACCGGCAACTCCTCGTCGGTGATGCGCTGTTGCAGCTCGGCGCGGAACGGCCCCTCGCCCGCGATCAGGGTGAGCGGCTGCGGATCGAGGCCCCTCCAGCGGCGGGCGGCGTCCAGCAGCACGTGGTAGCCCCGGTGCCGGTCGAGGGAGCCGACGGCGAGGAGCAACGGGCGCTCGGTGGCGCCGAGTTCGGCGCGGAGCTTGGCCGACGGACGGTCCGGGTCCCCCGCTGCGGCGGGCCGGGGG
>NZ_WWKH01000575.1:0-648 GCF_009865595.1 Streptomyces sp. SID1328
AGAGGAGCGTGCCCCGCGTGGTCCGGTTGGGGTTGAGGCCCTTCTGGTACACGTCGTTGGGCAGGCACACCTTCACCCCGCCGACGACCTGGGTGAGTGCGGCGAAGCCCTTGAAGTCCACGACCACCGTATGGTCCATGCGGAGCCCGGTGAGCTGTTCCACGGTGTTCTGCGTGCAGGCCGGGTTGCCCTTGTCGGTCTCGCCGACCGAGAAGGCCGCGTTGAACATGGTGTTCGGCTGGGCCTGGGTCCAGCCGCCGGTGGGCAGCTTGCAGGGCGGGATGGTCACCAGGGTGTCGCGCGGTATCGACACGGCCAGGGCGTGCTTGTGGTCGGCGTATATGTGCAGCAGCAGCGTGGTGTCGGAACGGCCGATGCCGTCCTTGTCGCCGCCGCCCAGTGCCGCGTTGCCGTCGGTGCGCGCGTCCGAGCCGATCACCAGGACGTTCTCACCCTTGGACGAGCCCGCCGGGCGGTTGTCGGAGAGGCCGCCCGCGTCGAAGGTCTGGATGTTGCCGTTGAGCTTCAGGTACACCCAGCCGGCCCCCGCGCCGCCGAGGACCACCAGCGACAGGCAGACGAGGAGCGCCACCCGTGCCCTGCGCGCACGACGGCGCCGCCGGTCCCGCGCGCCGGACCGGGGCCCGC
>NZ_WWKH01000576.1:0-242 GCF_009865595.1 Streptomyces sp. SID1328
GGGCTGCTGGTGGCCATCGGCGAGGCCCGGCGCGGCCGGGGGCGCCGTTCGGTCCTTCCCGGCATGCGGCACGCCCCCGTCGACACCGGTGCGCTCACCGCGCTGGTGTACGGCGTCTGGGCCGCCCTCGGGGTGGCCGCCGCCCGCGCCCCGCACCCGCGCGCCCGCGTGCGCTGGCACGAACTGGACCCCGACGAGGCGGTGGAACGCCTGGACCGCGAGGCACCCCCCGAGCCGGGCGT
>NZ_WWKH01000577.1:0-234 GCF_009865595.1 Streptomyces sp. SID1328
ACCCGCGACGGCGGCACCGTCCTGCTGCTCCCGCTCGGCCCCGGCGACACCGCCACGGAACTTGCCCGGCGCACCGCCCGCGAACTCGGCACCGCGGTCCGCCAGCCGGTCACCGTCGGAGCCTCCGCCCCCGTCACCGGCCTGGCCGCCCGCCCCGACCAGGTGGCCGCCGCCTACGCCGAGGGCCGCCGCTGCCTGGACGCGCTCCACCTGCTAGGCCGGGGCGGGGACGGC
>NZ_WWKH01000578.1:0-235 GCF_009865595.1 Streptomyces sp. SID1328
GCGCCGACGACGGTGTGCAGCTCGTCGATGAACACGACCAGCTTGTCCGAGTGCGCGCGGATCTCCTGCACGATGTTGTTCAGGCGCTCCTCGAAGTCGCCCCGGTAGCGGGTGCCGGCCACCACCGCGGTCAGGTCCAGCGCCACCACCCGGCGCCCCTCCAGACCCTCGGGCACGTCCCCGTCCGCGATGCGCTGCGCCAGCCCCTCGACCACGGCGGTCTTGCCGACGCCCG
>NZ_WWKH01000579.1:0-215 GCF_009865595.1 Streptomyces sp. SID1328
GCAGACGCCGCAGGGAGGAGACGTCCGCGTCCGCGGTGGCCGCCAGCTCGGCCACGTCCTTGGGGCCGTCGGCGAGCAGGTCCGGGACGTCGAGCCGGACCACCGTGCACAGGGCGCTGGACAGGAGGTGCCCGAAGAGCATCTGCCGCATGCGCCGGGCGTCGTCGACTTGCTGCTCCGTCAGTATGCGCACGGGCCCTCCCGTCGTACGGCTG
>NZ_WWKH01000580.1:0-202 GCF_009865595.1 Streptomyces sp. SID1328
CGGTGGTCTCCTCGGGCTTCTCGGCCTCCTCCGCCTCCTCGGGCTCGCGGACACCGGCGGCCTGCGCCGCGGCCTCGGCGGCGGCGCGCTGCGGGGTCTGGAACCTCGGCTCGGTGAAGACCGGCGCCTGGAAGGTGGCCACGGCGGGGCGGGCGGTACGTCGCGGGGCGTCACCCTCGGCGGGGGCGGGAGCGGAGAACCC
>NZ_WWKH01000581.1:0-13407 GCF_009865595.1 Streptomyces sp. SID1328
GCGTAGTTGGCGGCGGCGGTGATGTTGGCGACCGGGTCGGTGGAGCTGTTGGCGGTGCCGGCGACGTGGAATGCCTTGAACGTGGGGTCGATGACCTGGAGCAGGCCCTTGGAGGGGATGCCGTTCTTGGCGTTGACGTCGTAGTTGTTCTGGGCGTTGGGGTTGCCGCTGGACTCGCGCATGATGTTGCGGTGCAGGCCCTCGTAGGTGCCCGGGATGCCCTTGGCCTTCATGATGGTCAGGGACTGCTTGATCCAGCCGTCGAGGTTGTTCGCGGCACCCTTGGCACCGGCGGGGTCGGCGGCCTTGGAGGCGATGGCGGGGGCGGCCTTGGGCGCCTCCGCGGCGTGGGCAGCGGCCGGCGTCAGCGTCAGCGCCGCGGCCGCGGCGCCGGTGGTGACCAGGCCGGTGACGGCCAGGTTGCGCAGACGGGCGAGGCGGGACGCAGCGGTGATCGTGGTCATGGGGGGTCTCCTACGGGACGTCTTTGAGGCGCCGGCCGGATCATCCGGTCGCGGCCTGTCGGGCGTCGGGGCGAGGCCCCGCACAGCGCGGCGAACAAGGGCGGCCCCGGCGATCCCGCCCGGCCCGACCCGCTGCTTGCGGCGACGAGAAACATGGTTAGCGACCGAGAAAACGGAAAGCAAGAATGTGACCTACTACCCAAGAGCGTAGAAATTTCGCAATTCGGTCATTTCGCGGCTTTCTCGCACTTAGGACGCTGTGCGGCTCTACGATCCCGCTTAGGACGTGACCTACCTCTCGTGGGTGGCGTCACGCGGAGGGCCGGGAAATCCGGCTTCCGGCCGGGCTTGCTCCACCCGGAAGGGGGCACAGTGCAGCTCGGAAACGCGGCGCGGCCCAGCGGCGCGCCTGGTTGGTGTCCGACCGGAACGACACCGCCCCCATGACTTTCAGCGCATCCAGGCGGTTTTCCGCCAGGCAGGCTTCCAAGCGCGCTCCGGCAGCCACCAGCGCTGCCGCGAACCTCGACAACCGTCAGGTCGGTCACCGACCCCTCCAACACACCCATGATCGCCTTACGCGCGTCGGTCACACTGTCGGCCGCGTCGGGTTTCTCTTCTCCTGGCGACACCACTCCCCCCTTCACCACGCCAAGGGCGCTTGCCTCAGCCCTCCTTGGGAAGGTAGACGCCTCCACGGGCAGCGCCCGAGAAATCCTTCCAGCCAACCCTCTTGCCAGGCACCGCCATTGGCGGCTTGAGCTGCACCGATCGCCACGGCGACGGATGCCGGGCCGGCCGTTGATCGGATGGGGCGTCAGCGAGGGCGAAGGCCCGCTGCAGGCCCTCGATGAGGGCGGGTTCGATCCGGTAGACACGAATGCGATCGTCAAGTTCGAGCAGGCGGGGGTTGTTGTCGGGGCCGACGCGGCGGAGCATCCCCGCGTGCGCGGGACCAACCGCCGTCCGCCGCCGCGTGGCCACTGGCGTCCGCCGGCAGGTGTGGCGCGCAGCGTATGTGCTCCGCACGGCACGCCATGTGACTCAGCACACAGGAACTCGGAGCGGCGGAGCGGAGCGTTACCGGTGTGAGGGAAACAGAGACGGCTGAACCTGAGCGGGCACGGATACGGGCCGGGGACCGGGCGGCCTTCGGCGAGCTGTACGACCGGTACGCGCGGGCGGTCTACAACCACGCCCTGCGGCTGACCGGCAACTGGGCGGAGGCCGAGGAGGCGATGTCAGAGACCTTTCTCGCCGCCTGGCGGACCAGGGAGAGCGTGCAGCCGGACGGCGGCTCGCTCAAGCCCTGGCTGCTCGGCATCGCCACGCACAAGGCGTACAACGCCAACCGGGGGCTGCGGCGCAGGCTCGCGTTCCTGGCGCGCAGTCCGGAGCCGCGCCCGGTCGAGGACTTCGCCGAGGAGACCGCAGGCCGGATCGACGATGCGCGACGGCTCGCGCTGGTGCACCGCGCCCTGGGCCGGCTCAAGAGGCAGGACCGCGAGGTGTTCGCGCTGTGCGTGTCGGCCGGCCTCGACTACCAGCAGGCCGCCGAGGCCCTGGGCGTGCCCGTCGGGACCGTACGGTCCCGGCTGTCGCGGGCGCGCGCCCGGCTCGCCCGGCTGAGTGCGGAGGCGGAACCGCCCCCGGCCCACGGAGAGATGGAGAGTGAGGCCGCGCTCGCGGCCCTGTTCCTGCGGGAGGAGACCCGATGAGCGAGGCCGAGGAACTGCTGGCGACCCCGGCGGAATGGGACCTCCCGCCGGAGCGCCACCGTCACTTCAAGGACGTACTCATGCAGCAGATCGATCAGGACCAGAGTCAGGACCTTTCCCTACGGACCCCGGTACGGCCCGCTGCGCGGCGCCGGTTCGCCCGCCCGGCCGTCCTGGTGCCCCTGGCCTCCGCGGCTCTGGCGGGCGCCCTGCTCGTGACCGTCTCCGTAGACGGCCGCGCCCCGGCGGCCGGGACCACCCCGTCGGCGACCGCCGCCGGCGCCTCCGTCACCCTGAACCGGATCGCCACGGCCGCCATGGCGAGCGACACGATCCGGGTGCGGGACGACCAGTTCGTGTACGTCAGGACGCTGGAGCGCTCCAACAGGGGCGACTTCAGCGGCCCCGTGCGGCTCGGGGCCCCGCACACCGAGGAACGGTGGACCGCGCAGGACCCCGCCCCGCTCCATGTCACCGGCTGGATCCGGGCCGGCGGCAAGGACGCGATGATGCCGGACCAGATGCTCCCCGTCGAGTCCCCCGACGCCGTCCCGGCGGGCCTTCACCACCCCACCTACCGGTGGCTGGCCTCGCTGCCCACCGACCCCGACGCCCTGCTGCGCCGGCTCCACAAGGAGGCCAGGCCGGTCGAGGGCGAGTCCCGGGACCAGGCGGTCTTCTCCCTGATCGGGAACCTGGTCAGCGGTGCCGTCATGCCGCCCGCCAACGCGGCCGCCTTCTACCGGGCGGCCGCGAGACTGCCCGGGGTGCGGGAGATCCCGGACGCCGTCGACGCGGCCGGCCGGCACGGCATCGCCATCACCCTCGACGACACCGGCTTCGCGACCCGCGACGAGTGGATCTTCGACAAGGAGACCCTGGCCCTGCTCGGCTCCCGTTACTACCTCACCGATCCCGGCCGGGGCATCACGAAGGAGACCCTGTTCGGCAGCAGCGCCGTGATGGAGACCGGCGTCGTCGACGCCAAGGGCGAGGTGCCCGCCCGGGCCGCGTCCCGCTGACGTCCCGCGAGCCTCACGGTGGTCCGGCGCCTTCCGTCATGATCTCGCGAGCCGTCGTCATCCCAGCAGCCTCCGGGTCGTGGAGCGAACGCGTCTGTTCCGGTGCCGTCCGGTGGGCCGGCCCGGGCGGGAGATGTGTGCCCCCTTGGCATGGCGGGTAACGCCGTTCGGCGGGCAGCCACCCGGCAGCCGGACGAGAGGGTTACGAGCCGCTGCTCCCGGCCAATGCGGGTGGCGAGCCCGCCTCGCTCGCCACCAACCCAGCCCCTGCGCGCGTACAGGTGAGTGCTGAAGTCCTGCCCCGCATACTTCGGGGGCCATCCTGTGGACAGAGCACGCGCATTCGCCGCCCTGATCCGATGGCGTAGGAGCTCTGGGGGGGGCGCAACGGCGTCGGTGGGCGCGCCGGTTGCTGCCGCGACGGCTTGGCGTCGTGCGCTGATGCCGCTTCCGGCGGAGCGTCCGGCTTCGAGCCGGCCGGTCTTGCTCATGCGAGCTCCCGTGCGAGGGCGCGCATGCCGATCGCCTGCTGTGACTGGGGGGCGTAGACCAGGAGGGGGCCGCTTCACGCGTACTGCTTCCTTCTGTTCCAGTACGCGGGCGCGTGAGCACGGTTCACGTGAGACTGGATGTTGGACGACCGATCGGCGGGCCGGGAGGCGATGGGCGGGTGAACGCCGTCAACCCCACGGACAGCGCGTCCCTGCTGGCCGCCTTCGGCGCCCTGGGCGTGCTGGCGGTGACCTTCGCCGAGTCCGGGCTGCTGGTCGTCGGCTTCTTCCTGCCCGGCGACACGCTGCTGTTCCCCGCCGGGGTGCTCTGCGCGGTTCAGCACGCCGGGCAACCGCCCCGGCTGGTCCTGTGGCAGGTGATGCTCTGCGCCGCCGTGGGCTCGGTGGTGGGCGCCCAGGTGGGCTTCCTCATCGGACGGCACGGCGGCCGGGCGCTGCTCACCCGCACTTCCAGCCACCGGGTCAGGGAGGGTGTGGGGCGGGCGGAACGCCTGCTGGCCCGGTACGGATACCGAAAGGCGCTGGTGATCGGCCGGTTCGTACCCATGCTGCGCTCCGTGCTGCATCCCGCCGCCGGGGCGCTCGGGGTGCCGACGCGCCTCTTCACCGTCTGGCAGACGGTCGGCGGGGTGCTGTGGTCGCAGAGCCTCGTCCTGGCGGGCTGGGCGCTGGGCGCGTCGGTCGACCACGTCGACGACTACCTCCTCCCGCTGATCGCGCTGGTCGTCGCCGTCTCGCTGCTGCCGCTCCTGGTGGAAGCGGTCCGCTCCCGGCGCGGCCGGGGCCGGGGCCGGCAGGGCCATGGCGACGCCGGCGACTGAGCGGCCCCCACGGATCACCCGCCCGGCTCAACCAGGGTCCGCCTAAGGGGCGAGGGTGCGCGAGCGGTGTGACGGTGGTGGAGCACGGTGGGAGACATGGCCCCATGCACCGGCGGCGAGGAGGCGGCATGGCTGACGCGGGAGGCGAGGGCGGCACCGCGTGTGTCGCCGCGCCCGGCCAGGACATCCCCCAGGCACTGTCCGGCGATCCGTTCACCCAGGTGGGCGCGGTCGCGGATGCCGTGCTGTACGAGGGCTACCTGCTCTATCCCTACCGGCGTTCCTCGGCGAAGAACCGGGTCCGCTGGCAGTTCGGGGTGCTCCTCCCCCGCACCTGGGTGGAGGCGGACGGCCCGGTCGCCGAGGGCATCTCCGGTTCGGCGGACTCCTGGTACCAGCGCACCGAGTGCCTGGTGCGGGCGGCTCCGGACGCGGTGCTGCGGGTGCGGGTGCGGTACCTCCAACTCCAGCGCAAGCAGGTGGAGACGCCGGGCGAGGACGGGCAGTACCGGCCGGTGGAGTCGCTGCGCGTGGACGACGGCACGGCACATCTGAGCTTCGACGAGGCGGTCCCGTACGAGGTGGACCTCACGTGGCCGCTGGCGGAGCTGTTGCGCGGCCCCCGCACCGCCGAGGTCTCCGCGCCGCCGGCCGTCGACACCGAGGAACTGGGCGCCGGGCGGGTGGTGCGCCGCCGTGAGCACGTACGGGCGCACACCACGGTCGCGGCCGAGAAGCTCGCGGACGGCCTGTACCGGCTGTGCGTGCGCACCGAGAACGCGGGTGAGGCGCCGGACGCCCGCGCCCCGCGCGCGCATGCGCTGCGGCAGGCGCTGCTCGCCGCGCACACCCTGCTGGCCGGTGAGGGGCTGGAGTTCGTGTCGCAGACCGACCCGCCGGCCGCGTTGCGGCACCGGGCGCGCGGCTGCCGCAGCGCCTTCACCTTCCCCGTGCTCGGCGGGCCGGCCGGGGAGAGCGCGGACGGCGCCACCGGGCCGGTACTGCTCTCGGCGCCGATCATCCTGCCGGACCATCCGCAGGTGGCGCCGGAGAGTCCGGGCGATCTGCACGACGCGGCGGAGATCGACGAGATCCTGACGCTGCGCACCATGCTGCTGACCGACGAGGAGAAGGCGGAGGCACGGGCCACCGACCCGCGCGCCGCCCGCATCCTCGACCGGGTCGACACGATGCCGCCCGAGGTGTTCGCCAACCTGCACGGCGCGATCCGCTCTCTGGCCCCGGCCGCCGAAGAGGTTTCCGGGGCGCGGCCCGCCTGGTGGCAGGAGGGCGGCGACGCCGGCCTGTCCCCCACGACCGACACCGTGACCGTGGACGGCGTCCCGCTCGGCACCGGAAGCCGGGTGCGGCTGAACCCCCGGCTGCGCGGGGCGGACGCCCAGGACATGTTCCTGGTCGGCCGGACCGCCGAGGTGGCCGCGGTCTTCCACGACGTGGACGGCAGCGTGCACCTGGCGGTGACCGTCGACGACGATCCGGCGGCCGAACTGCACGGCTGGTACGGCCGTTTCCACTACTTCCGGCCCGACGAACTCGAGCCGCTCGGGGACGGAACCGAGCCGCGGCCCTGAGCCCCGCCGGACCCGAGCCCCGGACCCCCTGACGGCGACACCCACTCCCCAGCGGCCGACCGACCACAGCGAAGGCAGGCGACATGACCACCGAGAGCCACACCACCGCGGCCCGTGAACGCATCGGGCGATCCGAGGAACACAAGGGGATAGACGAGATCACCATCCTGTGGATCTCGGAGGGGATGAGCTGCGACGGCGACACCGTCTCCCTGACGGCGGCCATGCAGCCCTCCATCGAGGACGTGGTGCTCGGCCTGATCCCCGGTCTTCCCAAGGTCAACCTGGTCAACAAGGTGCTCTCGCCGAGCCTGGGCGGCGAGGACTTCCTCGCCCCCTACCGGGCGGCGGCGCGCGGGGAGCTGGACACCCCGTTCATCCTCGTCATCGAGGGGTCGGTGCCCAATCAGGACATCATCGAGGGCGACGGCTACTGGACGTCGTTCGGCAACGACCTCGAGACCGGACAGCCGCTGACGCTCAACTGGTGGATCGACCAGCTCGCCCCGAAGGCGTGGGCGACGGTCGCGGCCGGTACCTGCGCCACCTACGGCGGCATCCACGGCATGGCCGGCAACCCGACCGGTTCCATGGGACTCGGCGACTACCTGGGCTGGGACTACAGGTCGACGGCCGGGCTGCCCATCGTCAACGTGCCCGGCTGTCCGATCCAGCCGGAGAACTTCATGGAGACCCTGATCTGGGTGCTCCAGCACGCCGCCGGTGACGCGCCGCCGCCCCCGCTGGACCACATGCTGCGGCCGCAGTGGCTGTTCGGCAAGACCGTCCACGAGGGCTGCGACCGGGGCTCGTACTACGAGCAGGGCGACTTCGGCCTCGACTACAACTCCCCCAAGTGCCTGGTGAAGACCGGCTGCTGGGGGCCGGTGGTCAACTGCAACGTGCCCAAGCGCGGCTGGATGGCCGGCATCGGCGGCTGCCCGAACGTCGGCGGCATCTGCATCGGCTGCACCATGCCCGGCTTCCCGGACGCGTTCATGCCGTTCATGGACGAACCCCCCGGCGGCACCCTGTCCTCCCTGGTCATCAAGCCGTACGGCGCGGTCGTGCGCCGGCTGCGCGGCGTGACCAACGAGATGGTCAACCACGAGCCCAAGTGGCGGCACAAGAAGTCCAAGCTCACCAGCGGCTACGACCCGTACTGGCGTCCGTGACGCCGGTCCGGCCGAGGCAGCACCCCACCATCACCCGCACCACCCCGACAGCGAGGGGCAGTACCGCAGATGACGACCACCGAATCCCGGCCCACGGGGCGCAAACCCGCTCAGCTCGTGGACATGTCCTGGGACCCGATCACCAGGATCATCGGCAACCTGGGCATCTACACGAAGATCGACTTCGCCAACCGCGAGGTCGCCGAGTGCCACAGCACCTCGTCGCTGTTCCGCGGCTACTCGGTGTTCATGAAGGGCAAGGACCCGCGCGACGCCGGGTTCATCACCTCGCGCATCTGCGGTATCTGCGGGGACAACCACACCACCTGCTCCAACTACGCCCAGCAGATGGCGTACGGGATCAAGCCGCCGCCGATGGCCGAGCACATCACCAACCTCGGCGAGGCGGCCGAGTACATGTTCGACCACACGCTCTTCCAGGACAACCTGGTGTTCGTGGACTTCTGCGAGGCCATGGTCAAGGCGACCAACCCCGGCCTGCTGGCCCGCGCCGAGCGCACCGACGCCCCGCGCGGGGAGATCCACGGCTTCCGGACCATCGCCGACATCATGAAGGCGTTCAACCCCTTCGAGGGCGAGGTCTACAAGGAGGCCCTCCGGGTCAGCCGGGTCACGCGGGAGATGTTCTGCCTGATGGAGGGCCGGCACGTGCACCCCTCCACGCTGTATCCGGGCGGGGTCGGCACCATGCCGCAGCCGAGCGTCTTCACCGACTATCTCAGCCGGCTGATGCACGTCATCGACTTCATCAAGAAGGCGGTGGCGATGAACGACGACGTCTTCGACTTCTTCTACGAGGCCCTGCCGGGCTACGAGGAGGTCGGACGCCGCCGCATCCTGCTGGGCTGCTGGGGCGCTTGGCAGGACCCCGCCGTCGTGGACTACCGCTACGCCTCGATGAACGAGTGGGGCAAGGCGATGTACGTGACGCCGGGCGTCATCGTCGACGGTGAACTGGTCACCAACAACCTGATCGACATCAACCTCAACATGCGCATCATGCTGGGGAGTTCGTTCTACGACGACTGGGTCAACGAGCAGCCGTTCGTCACCCACGACCCGCTGGGCAACCCGGTCGACATGCGGCACCCGTGGAACCAGACGACCGTCCCGGTGCCGCAGAAGCGCGAGTTCGACGGGAACTACAGCTGGGTCATGAGCCCGCGCTGGTACCACAAGGAGACGGACAAGCACCTCGCCCTGGACACCGGCGGCGGCCCCCTCGCCCGCCTGTGGTCGACGGCGCTGAGCGGCCTGGTCGACACCCGGTACGTCAAGGCGGCGAACGGCAAGGTGCGCATCCAGCTCCCCAAGGGCGAGTCGCTCCCGGAGACCACGCTGGAGTGGTCCATCCCGAAGTGGAGCAACACCCTCGAACGCGACCGGGCGCGGCCCTACTTCGTGGCGTACGCGGCCGCGATGGCCCTGCAGTTCCTGGAGGAGTCCATGGAGCTGCTGCGGGCGGGCGAGACCAAGGTGTTCCAGGACTTCGAGGTACCGGACGAGGCGATCGGCTGCGGCTTCCACGAGGCCGTGCGCGGGGTCCTCTCGCACCACCTGGTGATCAAGGACAAGAAGATCGCCAACTACCACCCGTACCCGCCGACCCCGTGGAACGCGAGCCCCCGCGACATCTACGGCACCCCCGGCCCGTACGAGGACGCAGTCCAGGGCCAGCCCATCTTCGAGGAGAACGGGCCGGACGACTTCAAGGGCGTCGACATCATGCGCACCGTGCGCAGCTTCGACCCCTGTCTGCCGTGCGGCGTCCACATGTACATGGGCAAGGGCAAGACGCTGGACGTCGTGCACTCCCCCACCTACGGCGCCAGCCATGGCTGACGGCGCCCGGCTCGCCGACCCGGCGGTCGAGGCCCGGCTCGCCCGGCTGGACGAGCTGCTGGAGCGACTGGAGTCAGGCAGCGGCCAGCTCTCCGCCGAGGCCCTGGAGTCGGTGGGTCTGCTGACCGAGGTGTACGGGGAGGCGCTGGCCCGGATGCTCGACGGGGCGGACGCCGCCCTGCTGGACCGGGTCGCGGGTGACGAACTGCTGGCGCATCTGCTGGTGCTGCACTCCCTGCACCCGGAGCCGCCGGAGCGGCGGGCCGAGCGTGCGGTGGAGCGGCTGCGGCCCGCGGTGCGTGAGCGCGGCGGGGACCTTCAGTGGCTGGGCGTCGAGGGCGAGGTGGCCCGCGTGCGGGTCGACTCCGGCGGCGGTGGCTGCGGGTCGGGGTGCGGCGGAGGTGGCGGGGACGTCACCGAGGTGGTGCGGGCGACCGTACTGGCCGCGGCTCCGGAGCTGGGGGCGGTGGAGGCGGTCACGGCCGAGCGGGTGAAGCCGCCCGCGTTCGTGCCGCTCGCCACGCTGACCACGCGCCGGGCGGAGCGTCCGCAGGAGGCGCGGTGAGCGGGGCGCTGGCACGGCTGATCCGCTCCGGCCCGGCCGGGGCGGGGCGGCCCGAGACGTGCGAACTGTGTGCCGCACCGGTGGCCGAGGAGCATCCGCATCTGTTCGAGACGGCGGCCGACGAGGTGCGCTGTGTCTGCGGTCCCTGCTCGGTGCTCTTCGCCGGGCAGGGCTCGGGCGGCGGCCGGTACCGGTTGGTGCCCCGGCGGCGGGTGCGGCTGGCGCCGGTCGACACGGCGGCACTGGGGGTGCCGGTCGGTCTGGTGTTCTTCGTGCCGCGCGCCGACGGCACGGTGACCGCGCAGGGGCCGAGCCCCGCCGGGGCCATGCGGTGGGAGGTGGACTCCGACGCCTGGCGGGGGCTGGTCGCCGCGTGTCCGCCGCTCGCCTCCGTGGTACCCGACGTGGAGGCGCTGCTGGTCAACACGGTGCGCGGCCAGGAGGAGCACTGGATCGTGCCCGTCGACGACTGCTTCCGGATGGTCGCCCTGGTCCGCGCGGAGTGGCAGGGGCTCTCCGGTGGCGGCCGGGTGTGGCCGGCCGTCGAACGGTTCTTCGCGGAGCTCACCGAGCGTTCGTGAAGCCCAGAGATGCGTGAAGCCCAGAGAGGAGACGATCATGGGCAGGATCAGAGTGGGCCGTCCCCAGGTGAAGCCGGACACGCCGACACACGTGCCGGGCCTGCACGAGGGCAACAGGGGCCCCTATCAGGAGCAGGTCGGCCATCACGAGGACGGCACCGCCGACTCGCGCCGCTCCACGGGTGTCCGTACCAAGCGGCACAACGCCATTCTCGACGTCATGCCGAACATCCCACCGGGATGAGAGGGCAGGAAGTGAGCGCCATGAAGATCGGAAAAGCCGCGCGAGCTGTCGCGAAGACGGAGCGGACCCTGTGGACGGGGCGGCGGGTGCTCGTCGCCCAGGCCGCCGTGCTCGCCGGTCTGACGCTGCTGCTGGTCGTGAGTGAGGTCCCCGGCATCATCCGGGAGATCAAGATCTACCGGATGACCGGCGGCCGCCGTGCGGTCCGCCGGTACCCGTGAGGCCCCGGTGCACGAGCTGTCGATCGCGACCGCGATCGTGGAGCAGGCCGGGGAGATCGCCCGCGCGGACGGCGCCGGGGACGTCTCCTCGGTGACCGTGCGGGTGGGTGAGCTGGCGGGTGTGGTGCCGGACGCGCTGCACTTCGCCTTCGAGGTGGCCCGTGACGGCACCTCGCTCGCCTCGGCCCGGCTGGTGGTCGAGCAGGTGACGGCGGTGGCCTGGTGCGGCGGGTGCGCGGCGGAGTTCGCGGTGGGCATGCCGCCGTTCTTCTGGTGCCCCGCCTGCGACCAGCCGTCGCAGGACCTGCGCAGCGGACGGGAGTTGGAGATCACCGCCGTGGAGGCGGTGCCCTGACCCCCGAACGCGCGAACCGGCCCCGTCCCTTTGCGGACGGGGCCGGTTCGTGTGCTCAGCAGATACGGGGAAGCTGCTCCCCGAGCGGCAGGTCGAGTACGCGGGTGCCGCCGAGCCCGGTGGCGACGGTGACCATGCCGGGGTGCTCGGCCACGCACTCCCCGATCAGCGCGGCCCCGGTGCCCTGCGGGTGGGCGCGCATCGCGGCGAGTACGGCGTCGGCGTGCTCGCGGGGTACGAAGGCGACGAGCCGGCCCTCGTTGGCGACGTAGAGCGGGTCCAGGCCCAGGAACCCGCAGGCGTTGGCCACCTCGTCCGGCACCGGCACGGCCCGCTCGGTGATCCGGACGCCGGTGCCGGAGGCGCGGGCGATCTCGTTGAGTGAGGCGCCGAGGCCACCGCGGGTGGGGTCGCGCAGGACGTGCACGTCCTTGGTGACGGCGAGCATGGCCGCGACCAGACCGGCGAGCGGCGCGGTGTCGGAGGCGATCTCGACGCCGAACTCCAGCCCCTCCCGCACGCTCATCACCGCGACCCCGTGCAGCCCGATCGGTCCGCTGATGAGAACGGCGTCTCCGGGCCGGGCGCGCTGGGGACGGATGTCGACGCCGTCGGGTACGAGGCCGACGCCGGCGGTGGTGACGTAGACGCCGTCGCCGTGGCCGGACTCGACCACCTTGGTGTCGCCGGTGGCGACGGTGACCTCCGCGGCTCGGGCGGCGGCGCCCAGCGCGCGGGCGATGCGGTCGACGACGGCCAGTTCGACGCCCTCCTCCAGCACGAACGCCGTGGACAGGTAGGCGGGCCGCGCGCCGCTCATCGCCAGGTCGTTCACAGTGCCGTTGACGGCGAGGTCGCCGAGGCAGCCGCCGGGGAAGAACAGCGGGCGCACCACGTAGGAGTCGGTGGAGAACGCCAGCCGGGCGCCGCCGAGTTCGAGTACGGCGGAGTCGGCGAGTCCGGCGAGGGTGGGATTGCCGTAGGCGGGGGCGAAGACCTGGTCGATCAGCTCGGCGGAGAGGGCGCCGCCTCCGCCGTGGCCCATGACGACCACCCCCTGGTCGCGCAGGGGGGCGGGGCAGGTCCAGTTGGCGGGGTCGATCGCGGGGGCGTCGGTGAGGTCAGCCAACGGGGTTCATCTCCTTACGCGGACCGCGTGATCCGCGCGGCATGGGGCCGCCTTCCATGCGGCGGTACAGGTAGTAGGCGGCGCAGGCGCCCTCGCTGGAGACCATGGTGGCGCCGAGCGGGGTGCGCGGGGTGCAGGCGGTCCCGAACGCCTCGCACTCGGTGGGCTTGATGAGGCCCTGGAGCACCTCCCCGGCCCGGCACACGGCGGGTTCCTCGGTGCGGATGCCGGTGACGTCGAAGCGGTGCTCGGCGTCGTAGGCGCGGTATGCCTCGGCGAGACGCCAGCCGCTGGCCGGGATGGGGCCGATGCCGCGCCAGTTGCGGTCGGTGACCTCGAAGACGTCCTCGATCATGCGCAGCGCGGCCGGGTTGCCCTCCTCGCGCACGGCACGGGGGTAGGCGTTCTCCACCCGGTGCTCGCCGCGCTCCAGTTGGTGCACGGCGCGGCGGATGCCCTCCAGGATGTCCAGCGGCTCGAACCCGGTGACCACCATCGGCACCCGGAACCGCTCGGCGAGCTCGGGGTACTCGGCGGTGCCCATCACGCTGCACACGTGCCCGGCCGCGAGGAAGCCCTGCACCCGGCACTCGGGCGCGGTCATGATGGCCTCGACCGCAGGGGGGACCCGGACGTGGGAGACCAGCAGGCTGAAGTTGTCCAGGCCGAGCCTGCGGGCCTGGTGGACGGCCATGGCGTTGGCGGGTGCGGTGGTCTCGAAGCCGATGGCGAAGAACACCACCTGCTTCTCGGGGTGCTTGCGGGCCAGTTCGAGCGCGTCGAGCGGGGAGTACACCACGCGTACGTCGCCGCCCTCGCCCTTGACCCGGAACAGGTCGCGGTCGGTGCCGGGTACCCGGAGCATGTCGCCGAAGGAGCAGAAGATCACGTCGGGACGGGCGGCGACCGCGAGGGCCTTGTCGATGACGTCGAGCGGGGTGACGCACACCGGACAGCCGGGCCCGTGAATCAGCTCGACCTCCTCGGGCAGGAGTTGGTCGATGCCGTGGCGGATGATGGAGTGGGTCTGGCCGCCGCACACCTCCATCAGGGCCCACGGCCGGGTGACGGTGGCCCGGATCTCGTCCAGCAGGCGGCGCGCCAGCGCGGGGTCGTTGAACTCGTCGATGTACTTCACCGGTTCG
>NZ_WWKH01000059.1:0-7711 GCF_009865595.1 Streptomyces sp. SID1328
GTGACGTGGTCGGCGGTGGTGAAGGCGAACACCGGGAGCTGGTCGCCGCGGGTGAGCAGGCGGAAG
Source organism: Streptomyces sp. SID1328 (assembly GCF_009865595.1). Classification (NCBI taxonomy): domain Bacteria; kingdom Bacillati; phylum Actinomycetota; class Actinomycetes; order Kitasatosporales; family Streptomycetaceae; genus Streptomyces; species Streptomyces sp. SID1328. The sequence continues at coordinate 67 of NZ_WWKH01000059.1, forward strand.
TCGCCGAGCGCCTCGATCCCCTCCGCGAGGTAGGTCGCCACGTTCCGGGTCGAGCGCTGCACCGCCTGGTAGCCCTCCCTGCCCAGGCGCAGGAACGTGTAGTACTGGGCCGCCACCTGGGCGCCGGGGCGGGAGAAGTTGAGCGCGAAGGTGGGCATGTCGCCGCCGAGGTAGTTCACCCGGAACACCAGCTCCTCGGGGAGCGCGTCGGCGTCCCGCCACAGCGCCCAGCCGACGCCCGGATAGACCAGCCCGTACTTGTGGCCCGAGGTGTTGATCGAGGCCACGCGCGGGAGGCGGAAGTCCCAGACGAGTTCCTCGTCCAGGAAGGGGGCGATCATCGCGCCCGAGGCGCCGTCCACGTGGACGGGGATGTCGAGGCCGGTGCGCTCCTTGAGGGCGTCCAGCTCGGCGCAGAGGCCGGCGATGGGCTCGTAGGAGCCGTCGAAGGTGGAGCCGAGGATGCCGACGACCCCGATGGTGTTCTCGTCGCACAGCTCGGCGGCCGCGCGGGGGTCGAGGTGGAAGCGGTCGCCCTCCATGGGGACGAGCCGGGGCTCGACCTCCCAGTACTCGCAGAACTTCTCCCAGCAGACCTGGACGTTGACGCCCATCACCAGGTTCGGGCGGGCGCCCGGATACCGGTCGGCGTTCCGATGGGACCAGCGGCGCTTGAACGCCATGCCGGCCAGCATGCACGCCTCGCTGGAGCCGGTGGTGGAGCAGCCGACCACGGCCGAGGGGTCGGGGGCGTTCCAGAGGTCGGCGAGGATCGCCACGCAGCGCCGCTCCAGCTCGGCGGTGCGCGGGTACTCGTCCTTGTCGATCATGTTCTTGTCCAGGCACTCCGCCATCAGCACCCCGGCCTGCGGTTCCATCCAGGTGGTGACGAAGGTGGCCAGGTTCAGCCGGGCGTTGCCGTCCAGCATGAGTTCGTCGTGCACCACCTGGTAGGCCGTCGTCGGAGCCAGCGGCTTCTTCGGCATCCGGTGGGTCGGCGGAGCCTCGGTCATCCCGCTCACCGGGTCGGCGTCCCCGAAGAACGGGTTGACCGATATGCGGCGTTCCTTGTGCTTTCGGGAACCTCGGTGCAGTGCCATGTGCCATGCCTCCGACAGTGGGGAAATCAGGGAAGGTTCAGCGGAGCGGGGTCCCGTCCGCGTGCAACTGCATCTGCGGGCGACCGGTCACCAGCAGCCAGGCGGGCAGCGAGGCGATGCACAGCAGGGCGAGCACGGCGGGGGAGGCGACCAGCGCGGCGGCCGTGAAGAGGCTCACCCAGCCCTGCCGGGTGATCGCCAGCAGCATGCCCAGGACGCCCGTGGCCACCGCGACCGCGGGCTGCACGGCCGGGACCAGCGCGTGCGCGCACAGGCCCAGCGCGGCCCCGATGAACACGGCCGGGAAGATCCGCCCGCCCCGGAACCCGCAGGAGGCCGCCACCACCAGCGCGGCCAGCTTCACCACCGCCATCACCGCGAACTGGCCCGCCGACCAGCCGCCGGGGTCCCGCGCCAGCTCCCCGACCTCGGTGAGCCCCTTGAACAGCGTCAGATGCCCGCCCGCGGCCGCCAGCGCGCCCAGTACGAGCCCGCCCGCCGGGAGCATCAGCATCGGGTGCCGCAGCCGGCGGAAGACGGCGTGCACGCAGGGGAAGACGTAGACCGCGCACATGCCGAGCAGCGCGGCCGCCGAGGCGATCACCAGGGCGGCCACCACGTCGTTCCAGCGGGGGTGGCCGAAGGGCGGCAGGCCCAGGTCGAAGGTGGGGCGGGCGACCAGGGTGGTGGTGATGGCGCCGCAGGCGGCGGCGGTCAGCGGGGCGAACAGGTTGTCCCAGAGCCGCCCCTGCAGCGGGCGTCCGGTCAGCGCCTCGGAGATCACCAGCGCGGCCGCGACCGGCGTGCCGAACAGCGCCCCGATGGTGCCCGCCTCCGCCAGCACCGGCCACAGCGAGTCCGGCGTCCGGGGCACCAGCTTGTGTCCGAACCACATGGCGAGCCCGACGTTGACCGCGATGATCGGGTTCTCCGGGCCGAGGCTCGGCCCGCCCGCCAGCATCAGGCCCACCGCGAGCACCAGCCCCGGCAGCACCCTCGGCGGCAGCACCGGAGCGTCCAGGCCGAGGGTGGCCGGGTCGGGCCCGGCGTGACCGGGGACCTTCCACACCACCAGGCCGACCGCGACACCGGTGGCGAACAGCACCACGAACATCCAGAGCACCGAGTACCGGCCCACACCCAGGGCGTCCGGCAGCGGCCCCCACAGCACGTGCTGGAGCTTCTCGGCCGCCGTGCTCACCCCGACGAAGACGAGGCTGGTCATGATCCCCACCGTCACGGAGGGCATGATCAGCGGCAGCAGTGCACGTGCCGGGGCCGTGGGAGCGGTCGGCGGCGGCTGCCGCGCGGTGTCCTGGGCCACGGGCTCACCATAAGTGGACAGAACCGGCGCAACATCCCGAACGAAATTCCCCCTTGCACCTCACCCGGCGTGAGGACCGAGCGTGTACCGGGCGGCGCACCGGGCGCCGCCGACGGCAAGAGCCGACGACAAGGAGCGAGGAACGTTGAGCTTCTCCGTGGGACAGGTCGCGGGGTTCGCCGGGATCACGGTGCGCACCCTGCACCACTACGACGAGATCGGGCTGCTCGTGCCCAGCGGGCGCACGCACGCCGGACACCGGCGCTACGCCGACGCCGACCTCGACCGGCTCCAGCAGATCCTGTTCTACCGCGAGCTCGGCTTCCCGCTCGACGAGGTCGCCGCCCTGCTCGACGATCCCGGCGCGGACCCCCGCGCCCATCTGCGCCGGCAGCACGAGCTGCTGACCGCCCGGATCGAGCGGCTGAGCAGGATGGCGGCGGCCGTGGAACACGCCATGGAGGCACGCACGATGGGCATCGACCTCACCCCCGAGGAACGCTTCGAGGTCTTCGGGGACCACGACCCCGAGCAGTACGCCGAGGAGACCGAGCGCCGCTGGGGCGGCACGGAGGCGTACGCCGAGTCCCGCCGCCGCACCGCCCGCTACACCAAGGCCGACTGGCAGCGGATGCGCGCCGAGTCCGACGACTGGAACGCCCGGTACGCCACCCTGGTGGCCGACGGCGTCCCGCCCGCCGACCCGGCGGCGATGGACCTCGCCGAGGAGCACCGCCGCCACATCGGCCGCTGGTTCTACGCATGCGCCTACCCGGCGCACCGCTGTCTGGGGGAGATGTACGTCGCCGACGCCCGCTTCACCGCGTACTACGACGCCCTCGGCCCCGGCGTCGCCGCCCACCTGAACGCGGCCATCGCCGCCAACGCCGACCGGCACGAGGGGTAGGGAAACCGGTCCTGGCTCACTCGCGGGCCAGGACCACCGCCGTGCCGTAGGCGCAGACCTCGGTGCCCAGGTCGGCGGCCTCGGTGACGTCGAAGCGGAAGGCGACCACGGCGTTGGCGCCCCGCGCGCGTGCCTGCTCCACCAAGCGCTCCATCGCCTGGTTGCGGGTCTGCACCAGGGTCTTGGTCAGCCCCTTCAGCTCGCCGCCGATCATCGACTTCAGCCCGGCGCCGATCTGGCTGCCCAGATGCCGCGAGCGCACGGTGAGGCCGAAGACCTCGCCCAGTACCCGCTCCACCCGCCGGCCGGGCACGTCGTTCGCCGTCACCACCAGTACGTCCGGCTCGGGCCCCTGGCCGCCGCCGTAGTCTTCGAGTCCCATGGCGCACAGCTTTGCCCCGGTCGCCGCACAGTGCATTCTGGAACGGCCGGTGGAACCCGGGCCCGTCACGAAGCGTTGATAGCTTTGGGCGGCCGCACCTGGACGCCGCAGCCGCCCTCTTCCCCCCTCAGGAGCCCGGACCCGTGATGACACTCGCCCTCGGCCCGAGCTGGCTCGATCCCAACCATCTGCTGAACACCTACAGCATCTGGGGTCTGCTGCTCATCGTCTTCGCCGAGTCCGGCCTGCTCATCGGCTTCTTCCTGCCGGGCGACTCGCTGCTGTTCACCGCCGGTCTGCTGATCACCTCCGGTGAGCTCGACTTCCCGCTGTGGGGGGCGATCGCGCTGATCTGCGCCGCCGCGGTCCTGGGCGACCAGGCGGGCTACATGTTCGGCAAGAAGGTCGGCCCGTCGCTGTTCAACCGGCCCGACTCGCGCCTGTTCAAGCAGGAGAACGTCACCAAGGCGCACGAGTTCTTCGAGAAGTACGGCCCCAAGTCCCTGGTCCTGGCCCGCTTCGTGCCCATCGTGCGCACCTTCACGCCGATCATCGCGGGCGTCAGCGGGATGCGGTACCGCTCGTTCCTGACCTTCAACGTCATCGGCGGTGTGCTGTGGGGCGCCGGGGTGACGCTCCTCGGCTCCTGGCTCGGCAACATCGGCATCGTCAAGGACAACATCGAGGCGATGCTCATCCTCATCGTCCTCATCTCGGTGATCCCGATCGCCATCGAGTTCCTGCGCGCCCGCGGCAAGAACAAGCGCGCCGAGCAGCAGGCCCCCGAGCAGCCCGCCTACGAGCAGCAGCCGCAGGCCCCGGTCATGGACGACTCCACGACCCAGCTCCGCCGCATCGAGCCCGACCAGCCCTACGAGGACCCCTACGGGCGCCCGTACGAGCAGCAGGCGGCCCCGCAGCAGTGGCAGCAGGGCTACGGCCACCAGCCCCAGGGCGGCCAGGGTTACCCCGGTCAGGGACAGGGGCAGGGACAGGGCGGCTACGGCCAGCAGCAGGACCCGTACTACGGACAGCAGCCCCAGCAGCAGCCGCAGTACGACGGCTACGGACGCCCCCGGCAGCCCCAGCAGCCCCAGCAGCCGCAGCACCCCCAGCAGCCCTACCCCTACGGGTGGGACCAGGGCGGACACCGCCCCCAGTAGGGGCCAGGCCCCCAGGTCCTGTCTGACCGCCCTTCGGGCGACGACGCGAATTGCTCAGACAGGACCTAGAAGCCCCTGGTCCGCTTGGCCGCCCGGCGCTTGCCGGGGGAGCCGATCCGCAGGGTGAGCCGGGAGATCTCCGCACCCAGGTTCACCCCGATGGCGATGGCCATGGCCAGCGACACGGCCTTGGCCAGCGACACCAGTCCCTTGTCCACATGGCTCTGCGCGATGGACAGCAGACCGAAGTACGTGGCGGAACCGGGCAGCAGCGGGCCGATCGCCGCCGTGGTGTACGGCAGCGCGGACGCGAACTGATAGCGCGCCAGCAACTGCCCGAAGAGGCCCACCAGACCGGCCGCCACCGCCGTGGACGCCACCGGCGAGAAGTTCGCCGTGTGCAGCGCGCCGTACACCGACCAGGCGACACCGCCGTTGAGCGTCACCCACAGCACGGTGGAGCGCTCCTGCTGGAGCAGCACCGCGAAGGTCAGCGACAGCACCATGGACGCCAGGATCTGCAGCACCGGCCGGGACTGGATGTTCAGCGCCGCGTCCGGGTTCAGCTCGCCGCCCACCTGCACGCCGAAGTACAGCACCGTCAGCACGCCGATCACGATGGCTACGAAGAAGTACATGACCTCCAGCAGCCGCGCCGCCGCGGTGATGTAGAAGCCCGTCAGCCCGTCCTGCACGCCCGCCACCAGCGCCCGCCCGGGCAGCAGCGCGAACAGTCCACCGGTGACCACCGCGGACGCCTTCACGTCCACGTCCGCCAGCGCGAACGCCACGCCGATCGCGGCGGGCGGCATCGCGGCCACCGTGAACTGGTAGAACTCCGGCAGCCCGCGCCCCGCCAGCAGCCAGGCCAGCCGGTCGCCGAGCATCGCGCCCAGCGCCGCCGCGACGAACACGATCGCGTCACCGCCGACCAGCACCGAGGCCGCGCCCGCCAGCCCGCCGCTGGCCATGGTCAGCGCCCAGCCGGGGTAGGGGTGCCGGTTGCGCCGCATCTCCGCCAGCCGGCGGTACGCCTCCTCCAGGGAGAGATGCGTCTCGGGGTCCGTGATGTCGTCCACCAGCCGGAAGACGGCCGCCAGCCGGGTGTAGTCGGTGCCGCGCCGGCGGACCGTCCGGGACGCCGTCACCGGGTCCTCCACCAGGGAGGGCTGATAGGTGATCGACAGCAGCGTGAAGGTCACCGTCGGCTCGCAGCGGTCCAGCCCGTAGGACCGGCACACCGCGAACATCGCCGCCTCCACGTCCTCGGCGCCCTCACCGCCCGCCAGCAGCAGTTCGCCGATACGCAGGGTCAGGTCGAGCACGCGCGGGACCGCGGGGCCCTCGTCCTCGGAGCGCGCCACCGGCTCCAGCGCCGGCCGCTCGGCCACCGGCATGCGCAGCATCGTCCGCATCCGGTCCTGCCAGGGCGCGTCCGTGACCAGCGTGAGCATCGGGACGCCCGTCGCGGGGGTGAACGCGGGCGGCGCGTCCTTGGCGCTGTACGTGCGCGGCGTGTTGAACGCCGAGCCCTCCGGCTCGGTCTCCGCCTGTGCCGACTCGAGCCCCTTGGGCACGGCGAACTCGGACGTCGTCTCCGATTCGCCGCTTCCCCTGGCGACCGCGAGTCCCTCCGGAATGGCGAACTCGGACGTGATCTCCGGGTCGAACGTGGCCCGCGCCTCGTCCGACCGGGGCTTGCGGTCCTCCGCCTCCGACACCTCGCACCGCTCCCTGAACGACACCTTCCGATTACGCCTCAGTATGCGCGTGAACGCGCGAACGGGCCGCACCGCCCCCACCGGGGCGGTGCGGCCCGCTCGTCGCGGAACGGCAGGTCAGTGACCGCCCTGCTCCTCCAGGCGCTTGTACGAGCGCTCGATCTCCGCCTCGGCCTCCTGGCGGCCCACCCAGTTGGCGCCCTCGACCGACTTGCCCGGCTCCAGGTCCTTGTAGACCTCGAAGAAGTGCTGGATCTCCAGGCGGTCGAACTCCGACACGTGGTGGATGTCGCGCAGGTGCTCCACGCGCGGGTCCGTCGACGGGACGCACAGCAGCTTGTCGTCGCCGCCGGCCTCGTCGGTCATGCGGAACATGCCGATCGCGCGGCAGCGGATCAGGCAGCCCGGGAACGTGGGCTCGTCCAGGATGACGAGCGCGTCCAGCGGGTCGCCGTCCTCGCCGAGGGTGTTCTCGACGAATCCGTAGTCGGTCGGGTAGGCGGTCGAGGTGAAGAGGCGACGGTCCAGGCGGATCCGACCGGTCTCGTGGTCCACCTCGTACTTGTTCCGCGAACCCTTCGGGATCTCGATCGTGACGTCGAACTCCACCGGTGGCTCCTCCATGATCAGCGCATAGTTCTGGTGATTAAGTGTCCCTCACGCAGGAGTGTGATCGCGAAAGGGGCTGGTGGTCGTGCCGGAGCTGGGACCTTTGCGGTCCGTGAGACCGCGTGTGAAGCGGCTCGCGGACGCCCTACGACCGAGTCTGGCGCACACCGCGTCCGTCGTGAAACCGCGTCTCGCCCGGTTGACGTCCACCCTGCGTCCCGGACCCGGCCGGCCCGGTCCCAGGCCCTCTCGGACCTGGTACTTCACCGCCTCGGCGGCCACCGCCGGACTGGCGCTGGCCGCCGGCGCAGTGGCCGTGGCCGGCCCCTTCGACGGCGCGGGTCAGCGTACGGCCGAGCGGGACCGCGCGGTCGCCCTCACGCTCGCACGTGGTGCAGATCACGACGGCGGTGGCCCCGGGGGAGGCGGCCCCGGGTCC
>NZ_WWKH01000582.1:0-24186 GCF_009865595.1 Streptomyces sp. SID1328
GGCCGTAGCGGAGTGTTGCGGTCGGCCACGGCCACGGGGGCGCCGGTGAGCCGGTCCTGCGGAGCGGTGAGGTGGAGCGAGGCGGGGATCGTGCGGTGCTCGGCGACGAGCACGGCCTTGATGAGCCCGGCGATCCCGGCGGCGGCCTCGGCATGGCCGATGTTGGTCTTCACGGACCCCACCGGGACGGGGGCGCCGGAGTGACCCAGACCGTTCAGCACCTCGGTCAGCGCCCGTAGTTCGACCCCGTCCCCGACGGTGGTGCCGGTGCCGTGGGCCTCGACGTAGTCCACGTGGTCCACTCCGGCGCTGCGCCAGGCCGTGCGGAGCATGGCGGCCTGGCCGGAGACGGCGGGCTGGAGCAGCAGGCCGCTGCCGTCACCGTCGTTGGTGACCGCGCTGCCGAGCAGAAGCGCGCGGACCGGGTCGCCGTCCGCGAGGGCGTCGGAGAGCCGCTTGAGGAGGACCACGCCCACGCCCTCGCTGCGCACGAACCCGTCGGCCGAGCTGTCGCCGAACTTGCAGCGGCCGTCCGGGGACAGCATCCGGCCCTGCGAGTAGGCGACCGCGTCGGTGGGTGAGAGCACGGCGTTGACCCCGGCGGCCACGGCGAGGTCGCACTCGCCGGTGAGCAGGCTCTGCCGCGCGCTGTGCACGGCGACCAGGGAGGACGAGCAGGCGGTGTCCAGCACCAGGCTGGGTCCGCGCAGGTCGAAGGCGTACGAGACCCGGCCGGAGGTGACGGCCCGCAGCCGGCCGCCCGCCATGGCCCGTACGTCGGCGGTGACGGCCGGCCCGGCGGCGTCGGCGTACTCGGCGGTGGCCTGTCCGACGAACACCCCGCCGGCGCTCCCCCGGACCGTGGACGGCGGCACCCCGGCGTCCTCGAACGCCTCCCAGACGGTGTGCAGCAGCAGCCGTTGCTGCGGGTCCATGGTGCGGGCCTCGCGGGGCGAGATGCCGAAGAAACCGGCGTCGAAGTCGTGCAGCCCGTCCAGGAAGCCGCCGTGCCGGGAGATCAGCCGGTCCGGCGTGCCGGGCTCGGGGGCGTACCAGGCGCCGACGTCGAACCGGTCCGGCGGTACCGGGATCACCGCGTCGGTGTTGCTCTCGAGCAGGGCCCAGAACTCCTCGACCCCGGCCGCCCCCGGAAATCTGCACCCCATGCCGATGATCGCGATCGGTTCCCCAGTGGTCATCGCAACTCTCCTCCCCCAGTCGGTGGTTCAAATCTATACCGAAGAACAAACTTGTGCCGGGGTCTTGATGATGAAGTCGTCGTTACGGCGGCATCACACACCCGTCGCCACCTGCGATCTCCAACTTCCGCAGCTCACAGGGTTTTACATGTCGGTGACCCGCCGGGTGCACGACGTTCACCCGCCGTACGGCAGCGCGATCACTTGACCACAGTCGGCTATTGAACTCCAGTACATGGTTGTGCTTCAGTTGCGTCGCCAGCCGCCAGGAGCGCCTGCCGGCGGGGGATCGCCAGATGCGAGGAGAAGGCATGCTGAAGACGCGGGAGCTGGGCCGCCGGGGACTGAAGGTCTCCGAACTGGGCCTGGGCTGCATGGGGATGAGCCAGTGGTACGGCACCCCGGACGACCGGGAGTCGGTGGCGACCATCCACCGCGCGCTGGATCTCGGGTACACCCTGTTCGACACCGCCGAGGCGTACGGGCCGTACGACAACGAGGTGCTGCTCGGCCAGGCGCTCGCCGGACGCCGTGAACGGGCCGTGATCGCCACCAAGTTCGGCTTCCCGATGAAGCTGAAGGACGGCACGACCGCCGAGGCCGACAGCCGGCCGGCGCACATCGTGGAGGTGGTCGAGGCGTCCCTGAAGCGTCTCGGCACCGACTACATCGACGTCCTCTACCAGCACCGCCTGGACCCGAGGGTGCCGATCGAGGACGTGGTCGGCGCCATGGCCGGCCTGGTGGAGCAGGGCAAGGTCCGCCACCTGGGCCTGTGCGAGGTGGGCGAGCGCACCATCCGCCGCGCCCACGCCGTGCACCCCCTCTCCGTGGTGCAGAGCGAGTACTCGGTGTGGGAGCGGAACCTGGAGGACGGGGTCCTGCCGGTGCTGCGCGAGCTGGGCATCGGCCTGGTCGGCTTCTGTCCGCTGGGCCGGGGCTTCCTCACCGGCGGTGTCCGGCGCGCCGAGGAGTACCCGGAGGACGACTTCCGCCACCACGACCCCCGCCTCCAGGGCGCCAACTACGACCAGAACACGGCGATCGCCCGGAAGATCAGCGAGGTCGCCGCGCGCCACGGCCTCACCCCGGCCCAGCTCGCCATCGCCTGGGTGCTGCACCAGGGTGACGACATCGTGCCGATCCCCGGCACCAAGCGGCGCACCTATCTGGAGGAGAACACCCGTGCCGCCGAGGTCCGCCTCGACGCGGACACGCTCGCCGAGATCGAGGGCGCCGTGCGCGCCGACGCGGTCGCCGGACCCCGGTACAACGACCGGATGATGGCGTACATCGACCGCTGATCCTCCTGTCCGGCCCTGTGACCGCTTCCACCTTCTTCAGGCTTCTTCAGGAGCGACTGTGGACATACCTCACTGGCAGAAACACTGGCAGGCCCGCCGGGACCCGTTCGCAAAGGAGTGCCGCCAGGCACGGGAAGCCCTGCTGACCGACCTCAAGCAGCCGGCCCTGGCCCAGCGCCGGGTGCTGGAGGACGTCATCGACATGAGCGCGGGTTCGGTGCACTGGCGGGAGAAGGGCTACTCGGCCGTCGCCGACGACCCGGACCTCTTCCGCTCGCTGCTCCCCGTGATGCGCTACGACGACTTCGTGCCCGAGATCCAGCGGGAGACCCGGACCAAGGGCGGCACCCTGACCTGCAGCCCGGTGCTGCGCTGGCTGAAGACGAGCGGTACCACCGGGGTGCCCAAGCTGGTGCCGTACACCCTGCACTGGCTGCTCACCTACCGCATCCCCGCGATGAAGGCGATGTGGGGCACGTATCTGGAGTACCACCCGGAGCTGCTGGCCCATCCCTACGCGACGCTGGACACGCAGACCGTGCGCGAGGACGTGTTCGACTTCGTGCACGGCATCGGCCACCAGGCGATCAGCAACCGGCATCCGCAGATCAACAGCCAGGACTGGAACCCGCCCTGGTACGAGTCCCCCTGGTTCGGGCCCGAGGTGCCGAGCGGCCACGAGGGCCGTATGTACCACCGCATCCGGCACCTGATCGGCAAGGACCTGCACTACATCTCGTCAATCAACCCCAGCACCCTGATCTCGCTGCGGGAACTGCTGGCCCAGCACGGCGACCGGCTGGTACGGGACGTGCGGGACGGGACGCTGGAGGGCCGCCCGTACACGGAGCCCGACGCGGAGGGCGCCCGCAGGCTCGAAAAGGTGCTGCTGAACCGGGACTTCAGCCTCAAGGACGTGTGGCCCTCACTCACGCTCTTCACCTGCTGGCTGTCCGCGTCGGCCGGGCTGTACGCGGCCAAGCTGGAAGCGGTGCTGCCCGGCGTGGCCAGGCTGCCGTTCATGAGCTGCGGCACCGAGGGGGTCACCACCATCCCGGTGGACGACTCGCTGCACAGCCAGCCGCTCGCGGTGGGGCAGGCGTTCTTCGAGTTCGTGCCGGCCGAGGTGCCGCTCGGCGACCTGGTCGCGGCCGGCGAGCAGGTGGAGACGCTGCTGTTCGACGAGGTCGAGCCGGGCCGCGACTACCACCTGATCATGACGCAGGGCAACGGCCTCTACCGGCTGTGGACCGGGGACGTGTACCACGTGGACCGGATCGTGGACGGCACGCCCTGGGTGCACTTCGTCCACCGGGACGGCATCTTCCACTCCTTCACCGGCGAGAAGATCACCGAGTCCCAGGTGACCGGCGCCATCCAGCGCGGCCTCGCCGCCCACGGGCTGGGCACCGGGCTGTTCATGTGCGGCCCGCGCTGGGCGGAGCCGCCGTACTACATCGTCGTCGCGGAGGTCCCCGAGCCGTCCGCGGCGCTGGACGCGCAGCTGTCCGGGGCGGTGGACGCCGCGCTGCACGAGATCAACATCGAGTACGCGTCCAAGCGGGACAGCGGACGGCTCGGCGCGCTGGAAGTCGTCACCGTGCCTCACGACGCCATCGCCGCCTACGTCGAGAGCCGTCGCCAGCAGGGCAACGCCACCCAGTACAAGTACAAGCCGTTCCAGCGGGACGTCGACTTCGTCGCCGCCCTCACCCGACGCTGACCGAGGGGAACCGGACGTGATCGAGACCAAGAGGCCACCGCAGAACATCCGCCGCGAGATAGCCGGACTCCCGGTCGACGGCGCCGAGTTGGCACTGCACCTGTGGCGCCCGCGCGGCCCGGTCAAGGGAGCGGTGTTCTACTTCCACGGACTCCAGTCGCACGCGGGCTGGCTGTGGGAGGTCGGCCCGCAGTTCGCGGACAACGACATCGCCTTCTACGTGCTGGACCGCCGGGGCTCCGGCATCAGCGGCGGCGACCGCCAGGACCTCCCGGACGCGGACACCGTGCTGCGGGACTACATCACCGCCCTGGAGCATGTGCGCGCCGCCATCGGCGACGAGGTCCCGCTCTCCCTGTTCGGGCACTGCCTGGGCGGCTCCTTCATGGCAGCGCTCATGCACCACCCGGACTTCACCACCCGCTACGACGCGGCGATCTTCTGCTCGGCCTGGCTGGGCAAGCTGCACGCCACCCTCGACGACGACCAACGGCACGCGCTGGCCACGGAGTCGGGCACGGAGCTGTGGGACGCCGGCCTGCGGTCGGAGGACTTCACCGACGAGGTCCGCCACCGGCACTTCATCGACAACGACGACCTCGCGGCCCGCGCCCTGACCCGCCGCTCCCGAGGTGTGCTGCTCGCCCTGGAGTCGCTCTACATGCGCTCCGAGCGGCCGCTCCCCCCGGTGCCTGCGGCCTACGTCTCCGGGGTCGGCGACCCGATCGTGGACCTGGACGACGCCCGCGCCACCTTCCGCCGGATGACCGGCTCGCACGGCGCGCTGATCCAGTTCGCCACCGACAAGCACTACCTCTTCTACACCGACGTCCGGGCCCGGCTGGTGGACTGGGCGTCCACCTTCACCCTGCTCCAAGGACTGAACCGCGATGCCTGAACCGGCCGGCGCCACGCTGTACCGGGTCGAGCTGCCCATGGCGATCGGCTTCGACCACCCGGCCAAGCGCCGCTCCGCCTCCGACAGCCTCGTGCTGCGGCTGACGGTGGACGGCGCGACCGGGCTCGGCGAGTGCGCGCCCCGCGCCTATGTCACCGGCGAGACCGGCGACTCGGTGACGGCGGCGCTCCGGGAGGTGCCGCTGGACGCGGTGTTCGCCCGGCTGCGGTCGACCGAACCCGCGTTGCTGCTGGATGAGTTGCTCCGGTCGGGAGTCGCCGGCACGTTCGGCCTGCGGGGCGGGGGCAACCTGCTCTGCCTGCTGGAGACGGCGCTGCTCGACCTGCTGGGCCGACAACTGGGTTCACCCGCTTCGGCGCTGGTGCCGGGCGGAGACACGCCCACTCCCCCGTCCCTCCCGGTGTCCCAAGTCCTCGATCTCAGTCTCGATGTGGACGAATTCCTGGACACGCGGGGCCCGTTCCACTTCGTCAAGATCAAGGCGGCCGACGACATCCGGCGCGATGTCCGCACCGTGGCCGCGATCCGGGCCCGGCTGGGCGACCTGGTGCCGGTCATGGTGGACGCCAATATGAGCTGGTCGCCCGAGGAGGCTGCCGGCCACATGGAGGCGCTGCACAACGCCGGTGCCGACTGGGTGGAGGAACCACTGGCCAAGGGCTCCTGGGCCGACCTCGCCCGGCTGCGGGGCCGCACCGGGCCGCGCGTCATGCTGGACGAGTCGGTCTGCACCCCGAAGGACGCCGAGCGGGCGCTCGCGGCCGGGGCGGGCGACGCCTACAACGTCCGCGTGTCCAAGAACGGCGGGCCGGTGACCGCGGCCCGGCTGATCGGCCTCGCCCGCAGCGCGGGGCTGGCGTTCCAGGTCGGGGTGCAGGTGGCCGAGGTCGGGCCGCTGATCAACGCGGGCCGCGCCCTGGCCTTCGCCCACCCGGACGCCCTCACCGTCGAGGCCGGCCAGTCCGACCTGTTCTTCCCGGAGATGGTCGTGGCACCCCGCCCGGCCGTGGACCGGCGGACCAACACGATCACCCCGCCGCCCGGGCCCGGCTTCGGCCTCGCCCTCACCGACCTCGCCGCCCGCTTTGCGACGGCGCACCGCACCGAGGGCGACCCGGTCTGGCGCCCGGTCCCCGCCCGCCCCCATGCGCACGCATGAACCGTACGAAGGATCACGCATGACGACGTCCTACTTCTCCGACCTGCTGGTCGAGTTCCTCAATCAGCAGGGCATCGACAAGGTCGCCTTCAACCCCGGCGCGTCCTTCCGCGGTGTCCACGACTCCCTGGTCCACGCTTCCGAGGCGCCCGACATCGTGATGGCGTGCCACGAGGAGATCGCGGTGGCGCTGGCGCACGGCTACCACAAGGCGAGCGGCCGGCACATGGCCGTGTTCGTGCACGCCAACGTCGGTCTGCTGCACGCCTCGATGGCCGTCTTCAACGCCTGGTGCGACCGGGTCCCGCTGTTCGTGCTCGGCGGCAACGGGCCCGTGGACGCGGGCAAGCGGCGGCCGTGGATCGACTGGATCCACACCTCGCAGAACATCGAGTCCGTCGTCAAGGACTATGTGAAGTGGTGCGACCAGCCCATCGGGCAGCGGGCCACCGTCGAGTCGCTCTACCGCGCCTTCAAGCTGATGAACACCCCTTTGCAGGCACCGGTGTTCGTGGCACTCGACTTCGACGTCCAGGAACAGGAACTGGGCGACGGCGTACGGCTGCTGCCCGCGGCCGCCACCGAGCCGACCCGGCTGCCCGCGCTCGGCGGCAGCGAGCTGGACCACCTCGTGGGCCGGCTGCGCGAGGCCCGGCTGCCGGTGCTGATCGTGGACTTCTCCGGCCGTGACCCGGAGACGGTCGCGCCGCTGGTCGCGCTCGCCGACGCGCTCGGTCTCGCCGTGGTGGACCGGGGCAACCGGATGAACTTCCCCAACACCCACCAGCTCAACATCAGCAACACCGGCCTCCTGGACACGGCCGACCTGGTGATCGCGCTGGAGGTGCAGGACCTCGTGGGCGCGCTCGGCTCCTTCCTGCCGCTCACCGACGAGGGGCTGCCGGCGAACGGCGCCGAGGTCGTCACCCTGGGCTTCAACGAGCTGCTCACCAGCAAGTGGGCCGCCGACTACCAGCAGTTCGTCCCGGTGAGCCTCGCCGTGGCGGCCGACACCGGCCAGTCGGTGTCCGCGCTGCGCGAGGTGGCCGAGGACCCCGAAGGGCCGTTCGCGGCGGCGGAGTTCACCGAGCGCCGGGAGGAGCGGGTCAAGGCCCTCTCCGCCCTGCACACCGAGGCGCGGACCGAGTGGGCGCGCCAGGCGGACGAGGCGCGGGACCGGGAACACATCCAGGTCTCCACGGCCGTCCACGAGATCCACCGCGCGGTACGGGACGAGGAGTGGGTGCTCACCAACACCGGCAGCCTCACCATCGACGGCTGGGTGAAGAAGCTCTGGCCGCTGGAGCGCCCCGGCAGCTATCTCGGCCTCAACGGCGGCGGCGGCCTCGGCTACGGCCTGGGCGCCTCGGTCGGGGCGGCGCTCGCCCACCAGGGCGACGGCACGCTCTGCGTCGACCTCCAGGCCGACGGCGACTTCCTCTACACCCCGAGCGCGCTGTGGACGCTGGCCGCGTACGACGTGCCGCTGCTGGTGATCGTCATGAACAACCGGCTCTACCTGAACTCCACCCAGCACGCCGAGCGCATCGCGGACAACCGCGACCGCGACACCGGCCGCGCGCACATCGCCACCAGCTTCTACGACCAGCCGGTCGACTTCGTCACCCTGGCCGAGTCCTACGGCGTGCACGCCCTGCCCCGGGTGGAGCGGATCGAGGCCGTGGAGCCCACGGTGCGGGAGGCCGTCGCCCACATCAAGGAGCACGGCAAGCCCGTCCTCGTCGAGATCCTCATGGACTGAGCCTCGCGCCTCTGACCGTCCCGCCCCCTGTCCGACCTGGCCCGTAGGGCCGTGACCTCTCAGGAGGTGTCCACCATGACGGTGGTCTTCGAATGCGTCCACGCGGGCGAGCGCCACTTCGGCCTCGGCCTGCCCGAGCCCGAGGCTCCGCTGCGCCTGTACCCGCTGGGCGGTGACACCCTGGCCGCCCTGGCCTCCGCCTCGGACGACACCACCGAGGCCCTGCTCGACCGGCTGACCCGCGACCGCGCCCCGGTCGAGGCCGACCGCGACGAGGTGCGGCTGCTGCCGCCGCTGCTCCCCGCGCACCTGGGCGACGCCCTGGTCAGCGGCTTCATGATGACGCACAACGTGAAGGTGGACGCCGAGGTCCCCGACCAGCCCAACTGGTTCGTCAAGGGCTTCGGCGACGCCCTGAAGGTCCCCGGCGAACCCCTCTCCGTACCCGCCGACGCCGTCCACGTCTGCGAGGAGGCCGAGGTCGTCCTGGTCTACGTGGGAGACGGCCAGGGCGTGCCGAGGTACGCGGGCTACACCTTCGGCAACGATCTCACCGACATCGGCCGCTTCAAGCAGCACGCCGGGCACCTGTCGTACGCCAAGCTGTGCGATGCCGGGGTGGCGCCCTGGCTGCACCTCGGCGAGCCGCCGCGCTCGGTGACCGGGGAGGCGACGATCGAGCGGGACGGCGCCCCGGCGTGGAAGGGCACCTTCACCACCGGCTCCGACGCCCTGCACTACGAGCTGCCGGCCCTGATGTCCCGCCTCTTCGCCTACCGCGCCCTGCACCACCCCGGCCGGGTGCACTACGTCTACCTCGGCGCCGACCGCAGCAGCTTCCACGGCGGTTTCCGCACGGCCGACGGCGACCGCGTCACCCTGGACTTCACCAGCCACGGCGTCCGGCTCTCCCACCCGCTGGCGTGGTCGTCGTGAAGGCGGTGCGCGAACTCTCGGACGGAGAGGCGGCGTTCGCGTACACCCACGCGCTCATGCGCGGCACGACTCAGGTCACCACGCAAGTGACGGTGCGCGAGGACATCGCACCCGCGCTGCTGGACAGGGCTGCTGAGCAGTGGGCGGGTGAACTCCCGCTGCTGTCCTTGCGCATCGAGGAGCACATCGACACCCTGTGGTTCGCCCGGGGTCCCGGCGTGCTGCCCGACCAGATCCGGCACTCCACGCTGACCTCGCCGGACTCCCCCGACGACGTGTTGCGACGCGAGCTGAACGAGGTCCTGGAGACCGGCGGGCCCCTGTGGCGACTGCACGCCGTACGCGAGCCGCGGGCCGGGGTGACGCACCTGTACTTCACCCGCAATCACGCGATCTCCGACGGCCATTCGACGGGCGCGGTGATCCGGGCGCTGCTGGACACCCTGTTTCCGTCGCCGGAACCCAGCCCGTACGACGTACGAAGGCTGCCGCCGGACGCGGACGGCCTCACCTATCGGGCGCCGGCGGGACAGGACTTCGTCCAACCGGCGTCCGGGCGACTGCCGTTCGCGGAACATCGCCCCTGGCCGGAGCGCGGCGCCGACTTCGTCCCGTGCGCGCTCACCCGACCGGAGAGCCTCGCTCTCAAGGGGTGGTGCAAGCAACAGGGCGTGACCGTGAACCAGTTCTTCGCCGCCGCGCTCGCCGAGTCCTACGCGGAGGCCACCGGCCGCACCGAGGTCGGCATGTTCACCGCGGTGTCACTGCGACAGCGGTACGCGGACCTTCCGGACGTGGGCTGCTTCATCAACGTACTGCGGGTGTCCATGCGGCCGGGCCGGGGGCAACTGACAGAGCTGGCACGGGAGTACGGGACCGCGCTGACGTCGGCCGACGCGGCCTGGCGACCCCCCGTCCGCCCGCACGCGGCGATCCGGCGCGCGGTCGAGGAGACGGCGGCCGCCGGATCGGCGCCGGGAATCTGCCTGACGAACGTGGGAGTGGCCGACCCGGCGCTCGGCCCGCATCTGGGCCGGGTCAGCGGCTACCGGACCATCGTCAACCGCACCGGCGCCAACTACGGCCTGGTCCTCCATCTGGGCACGCTGGACGGCACGTTCAGCCCGGCACTCGCCTTCGGCACCCCGGCCGTGGACCGTTCCCTGGCGCTGGACGTGGCGAAGGGGCTGCACGACCGGGCCGTGCGCCCTCAGGGGGCGGCGTGACCGAGAACCAGGTCCAGCAGGCCGGGGAACCGGGCGTCGAACTCCGGCTTGCGCAGCCGGTTGAGCCGCTTCGCCCCGGCGTCCCGCTGCTCCAGCAGCCCGGCCTCGCGCAGGACCGAGAAGTGGCGGCTCAGGGTGGCCTTGGTGACCGGCACGTCGAAGCTCCCGCAGGACCGCTCCCAGTCCCCGGCGCCGGCCAACTCCCTTACCAGGGTCTGCCGTACGGGGTCCGCGAGGGCGAGCAGGGCCGTCTCCAGCGCGACCTCCTCCGGGGCCGTGTGGACCGGCGGGGTGCGGTGGCTCGCCGCGTCCTGCTGCCGAGGGGTCTGTGCCGCCATGGCTGATCGCTCCGTCCCGTCTCACTCGATCCGTACACACCGGGCGCGTACGGATTGCAGAGTGTTCGATGATCTGCGTACACTCTGACTGTTCGCTCCTCGACGAACAGTCTACCGGAGCCGACGGCGTACCGCCCTGCTCCCGCACTCCAGCCTCCCCTACGCCCGCTTCGGCACGCATGGAAGGAAGACCCGTGCCCCAGACCTCACCGCACAAGGCCCGCCCAGGACTGACCCTGTTCGCGGCATGCCTCGGCTTCGTCGTCGTCATCCTCGACGTCAGCGTCGTGAACGTCGCCACCAAGGCCCTCGGCGCCGAGTTCGGCGGCAGTCTCTCCGGCCTGGAGTGGGTGATCAACGGCTACACCCTCACCTTCGCGGCCTTCCTGCTGACCGCCGGCGCCATGGGCGACCGCTACGACCCCAAGCAGATCTTCATGTGGGGCTTCGCGCTCTTCGCCGTGACCTCGCTGATCTGCGGCGCCGCCCCCACGCTGGTCGCGCTGATCGCCGCCCGGGTCCTCCAGGGCGTGGGCGCCGCGATGATCGTGCCGTCCTCGCTGTCGATCGTGAACACCAACTTTCCCGACCCCCACGAGCGCACCCGCGCGGTGAGCCTGTGGGCGGCGGCCGGCGGCCTCGCGCTGGCCCTCGGCCCGGTGGTCGGCGGTCTGCTGGTGGACGCGCTCGGCTGGCGCTCGATCTTCTTCGTCAACGTCCCGATCGCCGCACTCGGCATCGTCCTCGTCCGGGCCTACGCCCGCCCGGCGCCCGCCCGTGACGTCTCCGTGGCCCGCTCGCTGGACCTGCC
This sequence comes from Streptomyces sp. SID1328, assembly GCF_009865595.1. Lineage (NCBI taxonomy): Bacteria > Bacillati > Actinomycetota > Actinomycetes > Kitasatosporales > Streptomycetaceae > Streptomyces > Streptomyces sp. SID1328. The sequence continues at coordinate 11,378 of NZ_WWKH01000582.1, forward strand.
GGGCCAGCTGCTGGCCGTCGTCGGCCTGGGCGCGCTGACCGGGGCGATCGTGGAGGCCAACGCGCGGGGCTGGACCTCGGCCACCGTACTGACCTGCCTGGTCGTCTTCGTGCTCGCGCTGGCCGGTTTCTTCGCCGCCGAGCGCCGTACCCACGACCCGATGCTGCCGCTGCACCTGTTCCGCCGGCACGCGTTCTCGGCGACCTCGCTCATCGGTGTGCTGCTCAACTTCGCCTTCTACGGCCTGATCTTCGTCTTCAGCCTGTTCTTCCAGCAGGTCTGGGACTACTCGCCGATCACCGCGGGCCTGGCGTTCCTGCCGATGACGGCCGCCATCATGATCGCCAACCTGTCCTGCGGCCCGCTGGTCAAGAAGTACGGCGCCCGGTCGGTGCTGATCACCGGCAACGTCCTGGCCGCCGTCGGCTACCTGGCCACTATCCCGGTCGTCGGCTCGGACGCGTACGTGCGGATGGCGGTGCAGTTCGTGGTCGCCGGGTTCGGCATCGGGCTGGTGGTGCCGTCCATGACCAACGCCATGCTCGGCTCCGTGGACCCCGCCAACGCGGGCATCGCCTCCGGAGTCCTCAACGCCTCGCGCCAGCTGGGCGGGCTCATCGGGGTGGCCGTGATGGGTCTGCTCGTGGGACAGGCGTCCTCCGGGCACTTCCTGACCGGGCTGCGGGCGTCCCTGATCGCCGCGGTGGTCGCGCTCGCGGTCAGCGCGGGCCTGAGCACGTTCGGCCCGCGCAAGCCCCGTCCGGTGCCCGCACCGGTCGCGGACGACCTCCAGCCGGCCGAGGCCCACTGACCCCTTGGGAGCGCCATGCCTCACCTCGTCCTCGAATACTCCGGCAACGTCCGTGACGACGTCGATCCGGCGGCCGTGTTCGGCAAACTCCACAACACCCTCGCGGAGACAGGCGGTTTCCGCCTCCAGGACTTCAAGAGCCGCGCGGTCCCGATGGACCGGTTCCTCATCGGGGACGGCAGCTACGAGCAGTCCTTCGTGAACCTCGACATCAGGACGTTCGCCGGCAAGTCCGTCGAGGCACGCGCCGCCATCAGCGAGGCGGCGCTGGCCGTACTGACCGAGTTCTTCCCGGCGACCCTGCGCGAGACGGCCTGCGACATCTCCGTCCAGGTGACCGAGCTGGACCGAGCAAGCTTCGCCCGGACACGTTCCGGCGACCAGACCAACCCCCAGGAGCGGAAACAGTCATGAGCGCATACGCGGACCAGCGCGTCCTTGTCGTCGGCGGCACCTCGGGGGTCGGCCTGGCCTCCGCCCGCGAGTTCGCGGCACAGGGTGCGGACACGGTCATCGTCTCCCGCAACCCCCAGCGGATCGACGAGGCGGTGACGGCCCTGTCCGGCCTCGCCGGCCCGGTCACCGGCCAGACCCTCGACATCCGCTCGGACGACGAGGTCGCCAAGTTCGCCGCGACGGCGGGCGAGTTCGACCACGTCGTGGTCACGGCGGGCGAGACCCCGATGGGCCGCGTCGACACCCTGCCGCTGGAGGCGGCGTACGCGGCGATGGACAGCAAGTTCTGGGGCGCGTACCGCATCGCCCGCGCCGTCCGCCCCACCCGCTCCCTCACCCTCGTCTCCGGCTACCTCTCCCAACGCCCCGGCCGCGCGTCCGCCCTGCAGAGCGCGATCAACGCGGCGCTGGAGGCGCTCGTACGGGGGCTGGCGCTTGAGGCTGCGCCGCTTCGGGTGAACGCGGTGTCGCCGGGGCTGCTGCGTACTCCGCTGTGGGACGGGCTCGATGCTGCGGCTCGGGACACGATGTACTCCGCGGCCGTGCAGCGGCTGCCGCTGGGGCGGGTCGGGGAGGCGTCGGATGTGGCGGAGGCGGTGCTGTTCCTGGCGGGGAACGGGTACGCGACGGGGACGACCGTGTTTGTGGATGGTGGGGGGATGATCGCCTGAGGCGGGGGGGGCGCGGGGCACTTCATCAGGCGAGCAGCAGATGGCCGTAGTCGGTCAGCACCTCGCGCGCCTCGGGCACGTCCTCGTACTCCTTCAGCCGGTGCAGAACGGCGCGGGTCCGCGCAGCCGTGCGCTCCGAGGACAGGTCTCCTGAGGCGTGGATGACTTGCCGGGCCTCTTCGGCGGCCTGCTCGGGCCGTTGAGCACGTCTCCCCGTCACTGGTCGGACTCGAGCGGGTCGCCGTCCCGTATCGCTGCCCCACCGAGGCACCGCGACCGCCAGCCGTCCCCCACCGGCGGTGTCCCTCCGGGGTCGCGGGGCGACCGGAATGACTTTCACTGACCGGTCTGGCCGGCCCTACGAAGCAGAGAGTTGCAGGTGGGAGTCTGGGGCGGCTGGTGCGTGGGGTCCGGTCAGCTCGGGCAGGTCAGGAAGCGATGAGGCGGGTTGTGAAGCCGTCCCGGACGAGGGATTCGTAGGCGTCCCGCACGTCTTCCGGGACCTCCTGTTCGATGGCGAAGCCGAGCTTTGGGTACTCGGTGATCCGCTGGAGGTCGCCGACGAGCATGTCCAGGACGAGTTTTTCGTTGCCGATGGACTTCAGGTAGTCGTCGAACTCCAGGGGCTCCGACGCGCAGAGGAATTCGACGCCGGGCCACAGCTTGCGGGCGGTCGCGTATGACCGGCGTTCCATGTAGGGCTTGCAGATGAGCATCACCGTGGTCGGGGTGATGCCGGCGGCGGCCAGGACCTCGCGGGAGAGGGTGATGTTCTGCCCGGTGTTGCCGGCGTTCGGTTCCAGCAGGATCGCCCCTGCGGGGACCCCGAGGCCGAGGGCGTGCTCGCGGAAGTGGACTGCCTCGCCGCGCGGAAACACCCTGACGGTGGTGGGGCTGTTGCCGCCAGTGAAGACGAGGGCTGGGAACAGCCCGGCGCGGTACAGCTCGGCGGCGTGGGTGGCGACGCCAAGGTCGTGACTGCCCAGGCCGACCGCTGCGTCAACGGGGCGCGGCTGGTGGTGCAGTTGGTGGTAGTCCCAGATGCGCGCGGCCCGGTGCCACTGGTCCTCGGTGATGGTCTGCTGGTTGTCGCTCACGGCTCTCTCCCTGTCACCGTCGCAGGGGGCCGGCCAGCCCCTCGCTCATGGCCCTGACGCCCTCGATGCTGCGTAACTGGTGCACGAGTCCGTACCGCGCGGCCGTGTGAGTGGCCTGATCGAGGACGCGGAGCCCATCATCGCGGGTCGCGGTGTCGGAGAGCAGGATGTGACCGTGGGCGGTGTCCAGCCGGACACGCTCCATCGGCGAGTCGGTGTTCCCACTGCCACGGGCGACGTCGATGAAGTGCAGAGCTTGGTCGAGGTCGCCGGCGCCACGGCGGGCCAGAGCGACCTTCTGGTGGGCCACCGACCAGTCGTCGGGCTCGGTGAGATCCTCGAAGTCGCGGATCGCGGCCCGCATGACGCGGGTCGCGTAGTCATGCCGGCCGTTCTTGCTCAGCGCGCGGTTTGCCATTCTAGGGCGGTGACTCTTGCTCTAGCCCGTGCTCTTCCAACGCAGCCGCGTAGCAGGCCAGTAGCGCATCCAGGCCGGCAAGGAGGGGGCCGGCGGACTCCAGGCGTCAGCCAGCTCGCCGTACTCGCACGCCTCCATCACCTGGGTCAGATCGCTGCGGAGGATGGTAGGGAGTCACCCTGGGTCAGTACCCCGGGAAACCACCGACCGGGCAGACGGACCACGGCAGCGTTACCACCGTCGGTGAACAGCTCTGCTGCAACACGCTCCATCACTCCATCCAACCTGACATCACATCTGACATCAACGACATTAAGCGCAGGCGTACTTGAGCGAGCATGAGCGGTGCTTCAACACGCGGGGCGGGGCCCGACGGTGGAGATGCGATCGAACTCCTAAAGCGGTGCTCCGAGGAGCCGTGCCGTGCAACCTGTGCCGTCAGGGACCCCGGCGTGGACCGGAGCCCCTGACGGCACTTGGAAGTGCCGTCCGTACTACGAGACCGCCTCCCAGGTGCACTCAGGCTTGCGCCATGCCGACTTCCACGGTGTCTCGCGTGCCCCACTTGCCCACTTTCCAGCAGGTGAACATGGCGTAGAAGTACATCGGGCGCAAGATGAGCAGACGCCAGATCCCGGTGATCGGAGCGGTGAGGAACAGAGCCAGTCGGTACCAGTGGGATTCGTCGGAGCGGTCCATACAGAAGAACCTGAGCGCGATGATCCAGTTCACGCCGAGTCCGACGATCGTGGTGGAGACCAGGAGCGCGGTGAGGTTGTGGCGCTGGCTGGCATCGGTGAGCAGAGCCACGGGGATGGCGATGGAGAGGATGAGTTGGGCGATTTCCATGACCGGCATCCACCACGCGACGCTGGTGATGGGGAGGTAGCGGAACCACCAGAAGGTGCGGACGAAAGTGCCTCGCATCCAGCGGAACTGCTGGTTGAGGTAGTGCCGCACGCTGACAGGGACGAGGGTGAAGCAGATGGCGCTGGGCTGGTGGACGGTGTCTCCGTCGAGGAGACCGTAGAGCGTCATGAGGGAGTCGTCGTTCATCTGCATCGGCCGGCCCCGAAATGTTTCATTGGGGTAGGCATCGGCGTACTTGCGGATGACCTCGCCGCGGTAGAAGGCGAGGGTTCCGGAGTTGACCATGACGCGTTTGAGGACCGACTGTGCCGAGCGGAAGCCTCGGGTGAAAGGCAGGTACAGCATGCTCGTCATGAAGGTGAGCAGGTTGTCTCTGCTGTTGAGGACGACGACCATGCCTGCGACGGACTTCACTTTGGGGTCGGCGAAGGGCTTCAGTCCCTCACGGATCGCCTTGCGATCCAGGACCGAGTCGCTGTCGAGGGTGATGAAGATGTCGGCGGGATCGTCGGCGAGAACTTCCATCTGCGCATGGCGTTTGCCGCGGTTGATGGTGCGGGTCCAGGTCGCTTCGATGCCGTAGGTGCGGGCATGTTCGCTGAACCACGCGCGGACCGTGTCGTAGGTGATCGGGCTGCCGGTGCGCTTGTCGAGTGAGCCGTCGTCTACGACGTGGATGCGGTCGGGTCTGCGAGTCTGCTCGAACAGGCTTTGCAGACAGAGTTTGAGCGCTGCCTCATCCTCGTTGTAGACAGGGACTTGGACCGCGACAGTCAACTCGTCCAGTTGTTGCTGCTGGCGCGGCGTGGTGGTGTAGGGCTTTTCCTTCCAGGCCAGCGGTACCCACCACAGCAGCAGGAAGCTGACAGCCCATGCAAGGGCAAGATGGTTGCCGTGACCGTCGAATGCGGCCAGGACCGCAAAGGTGTGGTAGACACCCCACCCGACGAAGCCCAGCAGCGGCAGGGTGGCGAAGAAGACCAAACGCCTGCGGGACGCGTAGGTGGCTGAGGGAATCGGGTTCATGTCAGATCTCCCCCGGCCCCTTGCCGCGACGGAATCCGACGCGGATGCAGAGTGCACCGAAGACCACCAACCCGAGAGCGGCTGCGATCAGCCAGGTCTGGTCGAGAACGATGCTTCCGATGGTCAGGCTCGTGCCCGTCGCAGCGAGCTGTCCGTATCCACGCATGAACGGTTCCCCCCGAAGTGAACGCGACGGCGAGCGGTCGCCGCCGAGCCAAGGACGCAGCTGCGCCTGAATCGCAGCGTGCGGAATGAAGGAAGTCACCTGATCGGGACCGGCCCACGGCCCATCACCGACGCCCCTCCTGCGCCGGCGGGCATGCACCAGTCACCGGTGACGCCCGGCCCCTACCGGAGCAGTCACGGTGTCCCCTTAAAGAAGCACGTTGAACACCCAACCATTTGTGTGGGCCAAGTGAAGAAGCTATTGCCATTTCGCGATGAAAGAGGGGGGCGTACAGGCGCATTCAGGTTGAACACGGGACGCAAAATGACCGACAGTATACGGTCACTGACTGATCGTCACACTGAGAGGCTCTGTCGTGGCGCCAGATGCGTCACGCCTAGCTCTGCTAGCCCCGCGGCATCTCCCACCCGTCGCCCAGATGTAGTTCTTCGGCGTGGGTCAGGAGGCTTGTTGCCGAGACGCGAGGAAGTCGGGCACGGTACGCCCAATGCAACCGAGGGAGGGACCCAGTTGGTGCCTGGGCTCCTCCCTCCGTTCGAGTGGACGGGCCTTGTGCGTCGTTTCGTGGCAGCCTTCAGAGGTCCTGAGGATCGCTGACCGCCAACAGGCAGCCTCGGCTGATCGCGACTCGCAGGACGTCGCGCAGTGCATTGGTCAGATCCTGAGCCAGGCTACGGATCTCGTCCGGTTCTGCGTCTGCGTCGTCGAGCGCGTCCGAAACCTGTTCCAACAGATGGGTCGCGGAGTCGAGTTGGGCCGACTCGATCGTGTCTGCCAAACGGGAGAGGTAGCCGCTTCGGTTGTCGGTACTCAGGTAGCAAGGCTTACCTCCCAGACCCGTCCATGGGAGAAGTCGGAGTTGGTTCGTGGCTGCCATGGTCAGGCCTGCCTCTCGTCGATCACGTGGTGGGTGGTGAAACCGCGTCGACGCGGTCTCCTAGGAGCGCCAGGAGCGCGGCTTCGGTGACGCGTCTGGTCCAGTCGGTGGCTACGCGAGTGACAGCGAGGACAGCCACCGAAGAGGTAATCATCAGAGCCGAGGCTTCGTCCGGCGTCGCTGAGCGAGCGCACACCGTCCCCCGGGTAGCGGCTGGTGGCGCACCGAAGACAGCAAATGTTGCGAGCGCCTCTTGGTGCGCGGAGCCGTCGTCGAGTACTTCAGCCGGCGCCAGGTCGCGCGGCGTATAGATGCGGGCCAATCCCTGAGGTGTATGGCCGTCGTGAGTGCGGCAGGAGAGCTCCGCTAGGGGGCTGCCCGTCTGCACCTTCAAAAGAGCCGCAAGGCTGCCGCGGGCCGGGATAGTGGCACTGCGAACGGTGATGCGCAGTGCCGGTCCAGTAGCTGTCAGCGGGGCGAGCATTCCCCAGCCATCGACGTACAGGATCTTGCGTGATGCGTGTCGGACGAAGTTGCCTTTGGCGTGGATCTTCTCGACGAGGCGTTCGCCCTGGAGCACTGCGAGGGCATGTCGCAGCGTCACCGTGCTCACGGCGTACCGCTCAGCCAAGGCCACCTCAGACGGCAGTCGTTCGCCGGGTTGGAGACAGCCGGATGTGATCTGCCGCCGTAGATCGTCGGCGATGTCATGGTGGCGAGGAGTCATGAGTGCCGTCACCCCCTTCTCATAGGCCGCGCGACGACGAGTCGGGTACGCGTGTGCATGGTCGGCAGCTCGCCCGACTCGAAGACCAGTTGCTTCGCCCCGTGAGGGAGCTGGAGCAGGTCGCTCACGCGGCAGGCGTAGCCGCCGAGTTGGATGACGTCGCCGCGCTGCACCGTGCTGGCAGTGATTTCGACGCTCGTTACCGGTGCGCCACCGGCGATCGGGGGCCTCACCGCGTCACCACCACCGACGCAGGCAGGTCGACGGCCCGATGGCACAGGCAGTCGCACGCTTCGTAGATCACCGGGAGATCGATCGGTGCCGGTGCCGGCGGCGACTCCACGCAAGCGGAGTGCGTACCGATGTGGCAGGCGGTCGACCGGTAGGGGCCCGGCATACCATCCGCGATCGATGACTGTCGGCAAGGCGGCATCAGTGGACCCCCGCAAGAGCCGACCACGCTTCGGCGAGGAGGTGAGGGGCGACAACCACAGCGCGAGGCCGCGCCCGCCTCTCCCATGCCAGCACGTAAGGGCGGACCAAGGCGACTTCCTCACCTACAAGTGGGGCCAGGCAGGCCGTCATTGCGGAGGACCGACGCAGGACCATGGTCGATGCATCGGTGGTCGTGAGGGAGAAGGCTTCGGCCGCAGGGATGGTGGGCCGTAAGGAGCGGCGATGCCTGCCCCTGGTCAACGTCCGCACCCTAGCTAGGGGAAGGACACGGCGGATACGGTTGAGCACGCTGCTCAGCTCCTATCGCTGATGGCTCGGTCCCCCGACATTGCTCGTCGTGGGGACCGCTTTGCGTACGACCGCCCAGAGGGTGCGGGCGTTCAAGCTGGTGGCGAGGAGGCCGAATTGGTCGGCCGCGGACACCGCGTCCAGGACCTCTAGCCACGTCTCGGCGGAGACGTCGTCCGGCATCTCCGCTTCGACCGTCGTGTGCCGGGGGTGTTCCTCCATTCGCGCGAGAAATCCGAAGGCGGACAGCCGGGCGGCGATGGCCTCCGCGCGAACTCCCGAAGCGGGCACAGGGCAGCCTCCGTCACCGACAATCACCTTCAGTGAAGCTAGTTAACTAGATTAGAGCTAGTGGACTAGATTTTCCATATGTCTGAGCAACCGCCGTACCTCCGCATCGCCGATGAGCTGAGGCGCCGGATCGCGGAACGTTTGTGGGAGCCGGGAGACCGTTTGCCGTCCCGCGCTCAGATCGGCCAGGAGTGTGGCGTGGGCGAGAACGTGGTTCGCCGAGCGCAGGAGCTGCTGATCTCCCAGGGAGTGCTGGAGGGCCGCGCCGGATCGGGCACGTACGTCGCCGAGCCCCGGCGGCGCGTGCGAGTCGTACGGTCTTCAGCGCGGGAGGAGCCCAGCGGCTCGCCGTTCCGGGCGGACATGAAGGCGGTCGGCAGGCAGGGCGACTGGGAGAGCCGGACCGACGCCAAGGTGCCGGCTCCCGCGGAGATCGCGGCGCGGCTGGGGGTCGACGAGGGCGCGTTGTGCGTACGGACGACGTACGAGTTCCTCGCGGACGGCAGGCCCGTGCAACTGTCCACGAGTTGGGAGCCGTACGACCTCACCGCCGGCACCCTCGTCGTCCTTCCCGAGGGAGGGCCGCACGCGGGCTCGGGCGTCGTGAACCGTATGGCCGCGATCGGCATCACCGTCAGCCACGCGGTAGAGCAGCCGGAGCCGAGGCACGCGACCGCCGAGGAGGCATCCCTACTCGGCATCCAGAAGGCCGCGCTCGTCACGCACATCCGGCGGACGTACTACAGCGAGCAGGGACGTCCCGTGGAAACGGCGGACATCGTCGTGCCGGCCGCGCACTGCGAGATCGTCTACGAGATCCCGATCAATCGTTGACCGCTCTGGACCCTTGCGATCTCAGCGACTGGGGCCTGTCCGGCCGATCTTGAAATTCCAAAAGAGCGGACGCCGGTCCCGCCGCCACGGCAGCCCGGTAGCGCTCATCCACCAGGCGAACGAACACACGGTCACGGCGATCACCCGCCTCCATGGTGCGGCGCCACCCCGGCCCTTCACGCTCCCACTGCTCCCGCGCGATCTTCCCGCGGAAATGCCCGTCGAGTTTCACCGCGAGCTTCTCCACGGACAGATGGCCGATACGGAAGCGCTGCAACAGCTCTCCGAGAGCGAGAGACGTGACCAGATGCTGCCGATGCCTCTTCAAGGGCACTGGCTCAATGGGCGGTGACCAGGCCAGGAGCAGGTCCGGGTCACTCAGCGCGAGTGTCGCGAGCTGGAAATGGCTGTCCCTGATGGCCTGCTCATTGCTCGTGCGTGTCTGCCGGACCTGGTAGAGGAGCGAGAGGGCCACACCGGCCAACGCGATGGCCGAAAGCACGACGGACACGGCCCCGTACGCTTGGCTGATGTCACTGAGCTTCCCCCAGTCGGCGCTCGCCGGAGCCAATGCGGCCAGTACGAACGGCGTGGAAAGAATCAGGCTCAGCAGTACGAGCCCGAGCAGGCCGTACGCCAAGGCCGCCCGTACCCATGTCGTGCGCTGCGCCGTGCCGCTTTCAGTTGTCACATGTCCCCCGAAACGCGGAATGCCGATTCGCTGACCAGAATGAAGCCGGCGCTGACGCCCAGCAAGAGGCACTCAATCCGACCCCGTGATCGGCCGGACAGGTCCTAGCCATCGCACCTCCTGCGCTCCTGCTCCAGCGCGACGGGCATGAGAGATGATGCAGCGGCAGGCACGGTCTCATTCGGTTCTCGTGGGCCTCGACAACACAAGATTACCGCCGTCGCGCCTGCACTGCTTCCCGGCTCCAGAACATGACATGACGCGACGTCACGAACGAGGCGCGTGAACCGGACGGATCCGCTTCGTAATTCCCCTGGGGCTCAGCCAGCCCCCATCCGCATACCTCACACACCACGGACGACACCCCATCGAAATCAGGGACTTCGAGGAAGATCACCCTAACGAGCCGAAGTTCCCCCTTGCTGGAGTACTGACGGGCCGTGGTCAGCGGCCCGATCCGTTGCGATTCCGGATCCTGTGCACACCGTCTTACAAACGTAAAGGCGATCCCATGAAGCAACCAAGGGCCCTTGAAAAGGCTCTACTTGGGGCGGAGGGCCTAGGCATCAGGAAGGGAAATCGAGGCATGTACGCACCCGCACAAGCACGGCTCGTTACTTGCGCGGCGGTCTTGCTCAGCCTGATCACCGTGTCCTGCGGCGGCGGGGGCGGCACCACGCCGGAGTCACCGGCGTCCCGTCCCACCGCCGGACACGGCTACGCAACGGCGTACGACGCCGGATGGCGCGAAGGTAAAAGGCTCTTCAAGGACGGCGGCAAGGGCGCGGGGGTCCGCGAAGTGGTGTGGGGAGGATGCGTCCGCCGGTCTCTCACAGCCCAGCCGCAGGACGTGGTGGAAAAGGACCGCGGGGCTTGGGTCCTGGGCTGCAAGCAGGCCGTCGGAACAGGAACGGAACGGCATCCGCCTGCGAGGCCGGTGACGCGCCGCGCACCCGATCCGGACCTTCTGGCCCGGTTCCGGTCCTGGGCCGGTGCGAACGGCGCGAAGCAGCCCGCGCTGCATGTCGACCAGGTGATCCTCGTCCACCTCGGAGCCCGGGACTACGACGTCGAACTCGCCACCACCTACACCGACAGGAATGCCAAGTCCGCCGTAAAGCGGTTGGCCGACGTGTTCGTGACCTGGTGGGACGGCGACGACGGTGACAACGCCACCGCGTGGAACCTTATTATCACCGCCAAGAACGGCACGCGTCTGAGCACCCGGAGCCTCTGACAATGAAAGGGCTCCGATCACACGACGCCGAACAACCACCTGCCCCTCGCACCTGCCCTCGCAGCCAGGGTCTTTGCCTGAAGTGATCTTGTCCGGTTGAGGTTCCCTCGCTGTGCGGCAGGTGCTGATCAGCTGGTCAGAGTGTTGATGGACGGACGTGGTGTAGGCGGTTCTCGATACCCCGGTGCCCTCTGATCAGGAAGCGAGCTGGGCGTCGGCGGCCGCGCACCCGCGGTGACCAAGAGGAAGACAGCAGCCTCGCTGCCACCATGGCGGGCGGCCAGAGCGCTCGCGGCGACCATGACATGCGCAAGCCCCGCGTACGTGGATGGGGCCCCGAGCACGAGGACGACACCGTTCACGGGGCGCATCGAGGGCGGCAGCCTCGTTGTGCTGGTCAGGGCGAGTGCCGGCCGACCCAACGAAGCCCCGGGCACCCTCCTGACGATCAAGGGCAGGCTCCGAGGCCGTCCGACTGCCGCCGAGGTCTCGCCGATGGCCGTGTCGAAGTGCGAGAACGCGTGCTCAACGACCCAGCGTTGGATGCCCAGGCCGGGCCCATGGGCGGTACCCCGACGAACGTTCGTCGGCTTCGAGGTCCCAGACCAGGCTGCTCAACACCAAGTCCAGGTCAGAACCCTGGCCGCTGCGAAATCGGAGTGCAGCAGAGTCAGCGCATTGCGATACTGCACCGATGATCAACGTGCCTACTGCTGCGCTGGATTCGTTGTACGGCCTCGCGTTCGGCGACGCCTTCGGCGACCGCTGGTTCGGCATCCTGCGCAGCCACGGTCCGGCAGCCCTGGAGGCGCGGACGCTGCCCCCGGAGCCGCTGTGGCGGTGGAGTGACGACACCGCTCAAGCGCTGGTTCTCGTCCGGGAGCTCGTCGAGGGCGGGGGCATCGTCGACCAGGACCGCCTGGCCCTGCGCCTCGCGGCGGCCTACGCCGAGGACACGCACCGCGGCTATGGGGCCTCGATGCATGACGTGCTGCGCCGGATCGCTGCCGGCGAGCCCTGGCAGAAGGTGGTCGCCGGACAGTTCGGCGGCCAGGGCTCCTGGGGCAACGGCGCGGCCATGCGCGCCGCTCCGCTCGGTGCCTGGCACGGCGCCGACCTCGATGTGGTCGCTGAGCAGGCCGCCCGCCAGAGCGCGGTCTCGCACCACCACCCGGAGGCGGTCGCCGGCGCGGTGGCGGTCGCCCTGGCCGCGGCGCTGGCGACCCGCAGCCGGGGCGGTCCCTCCCCGGCCAGATCGGACTTCCTCCAGGCGGTCGCCGAACGACTCCCCGACAGCGACGTCCGGTCAGGCGTGCGGATTGCGGCCCGGATGTCGGAGCGCACCTCGGTTCGGCATGCCGCGGAGGTCCTGGGCTCCGGCTACCGGATGTCGGGGCCCGACACCGTCCCGTACGCCCTGTGGTGCGCGGCGGGGCACCTCGACGACCTGCAAGAGGGCCTGTGGGTCACGGTCGCCGGGCGCGGTGACATCGACACAACCTGCGCCATCGCGGGCGGGGTCATCGCCGCCCGCACCGGCGTCGCCGCCCTTCCTCCTGCCTGGCACGCGGCCTGTGAACCGCTGCCTCCGCTCGTGACGTAGTAAGAACTCCGACCGGGATGAGTGCAGGCGTCTCCAGTAGATGAGTGCGCATCCGAGGGCGAGGAGGGCTTCATGGATGTCGTCGCGGATCTCCCAACGGATCCGCAGGCGGCGGAACCAGTGCAGGTGCGAGAACGCGTGTTCCACTACCCGGCGTTGGGTGCCCAGGCCGGAGGCGCGCTCTGGCACAACGCTCGGTCAGTCATGCCTACTTGCCATACGAAGCCCCCTCACCCCACCGCCCCCTCGAACACCCCGAACGTCCCCCC